>JAQCFT010000035.1 GCA_027619545.1 Verrucomicrobiota bacterium
GAACCTCGTCTTTGCCATCATCGCATTGATCACGCTGGGATCCGCCATCGCGGCGATGTGTCTGCGTAATCTGGTTCATTGCGTGCTCTGCCTTACTGTGACCTTCGCAGGAATTGCCATGACCTACCTGCAACTCAGCGCCCAATTTGTCGGGTTCTCACAGGTTATGGTTTATATTGGCGCTGTATCCGTGCTGGTGATTTTCGCGTTATTGATGACCCGGGGAGGCAACGAATTGAACCTGCGCAACTGGAACCCAATGAACTCGTTATTGGGATGGGTTACCGGACTGCTCACATTTGCCGTGATGGTGGCCGGCATTGTCAAATCTTCACCGGCACAAACCGCCGCGCCAGAATCAAAAACCGAAAGCGTGAAAACTATCGGCGAATCCCTGCTGAACGAGTACGTGCTTCCCCTCGAAGCGCTCGCAATCCTGCTGACTGTTGCCTTGATCGGAGCCGCGTTACTGGCGATGCCTGAACGCAGAGAAGTATCTGCAGTACCGGGGGCAAAACCGCAAACCAAAGGAGATCCAACCCATTAACATGGATACCCTGACTCCCTATCTCCTTTTCAGCGCCGGATTGTTCTGCGTCGGTTTGACGGGTGTCATGCTGCGTCGTAATGCGATCCTGATTCTGGCTGGTGTGGAACTGATGTTAAATGCCGCCAACATCAATTTTGTCGCCTTCTGGCGTTTCCACCCGAGTGCGGATGACATGTCGGGACTGGTCATGGTCTTGTTTGCCATTGCCATTGCAGCAGCCGAAGCGGCGGTTGGTTTGGCCCTGGTGATTTCAATTTTCCGCCACTACCGAAACACCGACCCCGAAATACTGGAGGATCTGAAGGGATGAACGATTTGATTTCTTACATTTGGTTGATCCCCGGACTCCCTATCCTGGCGGCTCTGGCGCTGACTTTCTGGCCGGTTGACAAGCGTCAAGGCGCTTCCTGGCTGGCGATCGTAGCCATGGCCTTGAGTTTTGTGATGTCCCTTTTCGCATTTGGAGCCGTGCCTCGATCAGCGGAAGAAGGGGCGGTGACGAGGTTGGTGCATAATTTCAACTGGTTCGATGTGGGAACCACCTCCATGCGTATCGGCTGGATTCTGGATCCGCTCAACGTCGTCATGCTCGTCATGGTGACCTTTGTCTCCTTACTGGTATTTATTTACAGCATGGGCTACATGGAAAAAGACCCGCGATTTGTGCGGTTTTACGCCTTCCTGTCATTGTTTGCCGGGGCCATGCTCGGTCTGCTGATTGCCAATCACCTCCTGATCCTGTTCATGTGCTGGGAAGTGGTGGGCCTGGCTTCGTATCTTTTGATTGGTTTCTGGTTTCAAAAGCCATCAGCCGCCGCCGCCTGCAAGAAGGCCTTCATCACCACACGTATTGGGGATCTTGGGCTTTTTATTGGCATGGTCTGGCTCTACGGTGAGGCGGGTTCCCTGCTTTTCTATGATGCCGGACAAGGCTGCCTGGAAGCATCCTCACTTCGCTGGATTGCTTCTGCGCCCGGCATGGCAGGAATGACCGCCGCCGCAACCATCGGCTGTCTGTTGTTTTTCGGTGCCATGGGCAAATCCGGTCAATTTCCACTGCACGTGTGGCTGCCGGATGCCATGGAAGGTCCCACGCCGGTCAGCGCTTTGATTCACGCTGCGACCATGGTAGCCGCCGGGGTGTTCCTGATGGCTCGTGTACACCCGCTGCTCGCCTATTCCGGCACGGGAACGCAGGCACTGTCCTTGATCACGTGGGTTGGAGCCATTACGGCTTTGATCGGCGCCCTGGTTGCATGCGCCCAGAATGATCTGAAACGCATTCTCGCTTTTTCCACTATTTCGCAACTGGGTTACATGATGCTGGGCTTGGGTACCGGCGGAGTGGCGGTGGCCATGTTTCACCTGATCACTCACGCGTTTTTCAAAGCCCTTTTATTCCTCGGGGCGGGATCAGTCATTCACGGTTGCCACGATGAACAGGACATCCGTTATATGGGCGGGCTGAGAAAAGCCATGCCCGTTACCTTCGCAACGTATGGTATAGGGATGTTGGCGCTGGCCGGTTTTCCGCTGGTTACCTCTGGATTCTGGAGCAAGGACGAAATCTTGCATGCAGCAGCCCATTGGCACGGTCATCCGGCTCCATTTCTCATGGCCCTTGCCGGTGCTTTTCTGACCGCGTTCTACATGACACGCCAGATGTGCCACGTGTTTTTCGGCAAAAACAGGTTGCAACAACGTGAGAATGCCACTGGAGAACATCCTGTCATTCCGCATGAAAGCCCGGCTTCCATGCTGATGCCCTTGAGAATCTTGGCGGGGTTGGCGATCGTCGCAGGCTTTGTGGGCACTCCCATTTTCCCATGGTTCCGGACTTTTCTGGAAGGAGGAGTCCTCGATTGGCATTGGACGGCTTTGTTCCATGGTTCCACCTTTGGATTACTGGTCGGCTCTTCCGCTCTGGTAATCGGCGGTTTGGTTGCAGGTTGGTGGTTTTACAGCAGCCTGGTATTTGATCCCCTGCGAGACCAGGATCCATTGGACGAAAAACTACCTTCAGGTTGGTTCAGCACCTTGCGAGCTAAGTTTTATCTGGACGAATTTTATGAATCAACAGTCATTGAGGGCGCGCGTTTGCTCGCCAATGGAGCCGCATGGTTTGAACGTCACTTCATGATTCCCATGATGCAAGTGGTTGCTTTGGGCACACGCGTCGTTTCGTGGATCAGCCGTTTCTGGGATGAATGGGTGATCAACGCCGGTTTCGATCGTGGTTGCAAAGGCATTCAAAACCAAGCTGAACGGGTCTCGAACGCACACACCGGCCGCATTCAACTTTACCTGCAGGTCGTTGCATTAGGGTTTGTGGTTTTGACAATCATCTGGATTTGGGGAGGTGGACGATGACATCGATTCCGTGGATCAGTTTGATGATATGGATGCCCCTGCTGGCCGGCATCCGCCTGGTGTTCCTGAATGGCCCCGGCCACAAGCAAACACGGCATTTTGGGATGGGCGTCAGCCTGTTGACCTCTGCCATCGGCATCATCCTGTGGCTTGCGACCCGTTATTCAGGTTCGGGAGAGGCGGTTTCCGAACAGTTTGATTGGATTCCCACGTTAGGTGTTCGTTATTCGCTGGGCATGGATGGATTGAGTGGCCTGATGGTCTTGCTGACTTCTTTGATCATGCCTTTCGCTTATGCCGCATCGTGGAGGATCGATCACGATGAACCCAAGTATTTCGGATGTTTATTGATCATCCAAGGGAGTCTGGCGGGGGTTTTTACAGCGACCAATTTTTTCTTGTGGTTCTTTTTCTATGAAATCAGCCTGATTCCGGCTTTCTTCCTGGTTCGCCTGTGGGGTTCACCTGGCAAGGATCAGTCTTCCTTGAGGTTTTTACTCTATTCAATGGTAGGCAGCATCTCACTGCTGGTTGGCTTTCTGGCACTGGCGGCAGCAGCGGGAACGTTTGAATTTGCCGACATTGCGGAGCTTTCCGCCAATGGCTCACTGCTCTCCGTCATTGGTTCCAATCTGGGATGGTATGACATGCATCTCGGGTGGCTCAGTGCGATCATTTTTGCTCTGATTTTTTTCGGCCTTGCAATCAAGGTGCCCATGATCCCCTTTCACGCCTGGTTGCCGGACACCTATGACCATGCGCCGACACCGGTCACCATGATCCTGACCGGTCTGATGTCCAAAATGGGCCTTTACGGCCTCATCCGGATGGGGATCCCCATGTTTCCCTACGCGCTCGGCAAACTATTGACGCCGCTGCTCGTCATCACCGTTTTCGGTATTGTTTATTCTGCGTTTGCGGCCATGGGACAACGCAACCTCAAGCGTATGCTCGCCTACTCCTCCATCAACCATCTGGGTTATTGCCTCTTGGGATTGCTGGTCCTGGGACTCGCCACGAATGGTGAAATGAAACTGGCCATCCAAAAAACGTCCGCACTGGGGGGGGTCATGCTTCAAATGTTTGCACACGGAATCATTGCCTCGGTGTTGTTCTATTTTGCCAGCATCCTGGAAGTGAGAACAGGAGGCAAAGTCATGATCGATGAACATGGAGGGTTGCGTCATGTGGCACCTCTGCTGGCCGGAACGATGGGGCTGGCCGTTTTCGCATCGGTCGGGTTGCCAGGCTTGAACGGTTTCATTGGAGAATTCCTGATCTTCAAGGGTGTGTTTGGACTGGTTCCCTGGGCGGCGGTTCTTGCCATTCCGGCTCTGTTGATCACAGCAGTTTTTCTGCTCGGGCTGCTTCAAAAATTATTTCACGGTCCCGCAGGTCAATCGGCAAAAGGATTTCACGATTTGTCCCTGCTGGACGCCATCCTGGTGGCACCCTTTGTCATCTTGATGGTGGTGCTGGGGTTCTTCCCTCACTTCATTCTCGACGGATTGAATCCTGTTATTAACGAAATCATCAGCGCAATGCGGTTTTAGATATGTTGGCCTGGACTGTTTACATTTCCTTTTTGAGTGCTCTGGGATGTTTCCTTGTTCCCAAGGAAAGGCCCGATCTCAGTCGCCGCCTGGCATTGGCCGGCACGATCGCGGCTGCGGTGGTGGGTTTGATTTGCGCCATTTTGTATGCTCCGGTGGATGGCAACCCCATCGTCGATACGGTGAAGGCTTCATGGATCCCCTCTTTGGGCATCCAATACTACCTGGCAGCCGATGGCATCAGTGTGGTAATGGTAGTCCTCACGGGAATCGCTTCTGTGGCAGCCGTGCTCTTCTCGTGGAACATCGAAGACCGTGCCAACGAATTTTTCGGCTTCTTCCTGACTTTGATAGGCGGCGTTTACGGAGTATTCATCAGCTTTGACCTGTTTCTGCTCTTTGTTTTCTATGAAATCGCAATCATCCCCAAATACTTTCTGATTGCCATCTGGGGTTCCACCCGAAAATCGTATGGAGCAATGAAGATCGTGCTCTACAGTTTTATCGGCAGTGCGCTGGCGCTGATCGGGATCATGGCCGCATTCGTGGTATCGGGAGCACATTCCTTCGAACTGCAGCAATTGATCCAGCACCCCTACACACCCGAGTTTCAACGGTGGGCCTTTCCAGTGACTTTTATCGGGTTTGTCATTCTGGCAGGTATGTGGCCGTTTCACACCTGGGCTCCGACGGGTCATGTCGCCGCACCGACGGGCGCTTCCATGTTACTGGCGGGGGTTGTGATGAAGCTCGGAGCATACGGGGCTTTACGTGTTCCCATGACCTTGTTTCCAATGGGAGCCACAATATGGCGTGAAGAATTGGCCTTGCTGGCCGCTATCAGCATTGTCGCTGGAGCCCTTGTCGCGCTGGTACAAAGTGATTTCAAGTTCATCATTGGGTATTCCAGTGTCAGCCATATGGGCTTTGTTCTGCTGGGTCTGCTGGCGACTACAGAGACGGGTCTGAGCGGTGCCGTGTTGCAGATGTTTTCACATGGCATTCTGGCAGGGCTGCTGTTTGCGGTGGTAGGCCGCATGGTTTACGCACGAACCCATACGCGTGAACTGAGTCAGCTGGATGGAATGGATCTTGGCAGAAAGCTTCCCTTTGCTGCAACGGTGTTTCTGATCGCAGCGCTGGCATCGGTGGGATTGCCGGGCTTTAGCGGATTTGTCGCGGAACTGCATGTTATCACGGGAGCTTGGAGCAGTTTCTCCTACACAGCCATCATGGCAGGCATCGGAATTGTCATCGGTGTTGCTTATTCCTTGCGGGCGTTGTTGACGGTGTTCTGGCCGTCCAATCAAGGATGTCCCCCCCTGAGGCATGAACCTCTTCCGGCCATCACCGCACAGGAAAAAATTGGATCCGTCCTTTTAATTGGAACGAGTTTGATCATTGGCATTTACCCAAGACTCATTCTCGATCTGGTTGTTCCCAGTCTTCATTCACCATTGCTGGAACCTCTCATCGGCAGTGTTGCGGGAACACAATGATCATTTTAGCGATAGAAATATGAACCAGTTGATACAAGCAGCCACCCACGGAGACATCCTGAAGCTCACGGCGCCGGAATGTATTCTGGTGGTCACAGCGCTGGTCGCACTGGCCGTTTCGTTTGCTTTCAACGGACGTATGGAAGCATTGCGCTTAAGCAGGACTTTGAGTTGGTTGTCCATACTGGGCCTTGGCCTTGCCAGTGGAGTGCTTCTGTTCAACCAACCTGCGGGCGACGTGCTGGGAGGTCTTTTTTATACCAATGACGCCTGCCGTATGGTCAAACTCGGTATCGCAGCGCTTGGGGCTGCTTCCATCTGGCTGCACATGGGCAATCAACGCCCCTTCCCACATCAGGGCGAATTCCATGCCTTGCTGCTGCTTGCCATGGTAGGCATGTTCTTGCTGGTGGGAGCCGATCATCTGCTGATGATTTTTGTGGCCCTGGAGTTGACGGCGCTTTCTCTGTATATCCTGACAGGTTTTGAAAAATCAAAACCTGTGGCCACTCAAACGGCTCTCAAATACTTTTTGATCGGAGGCGTCTCGGCCGCCTTTGTGCTGTATGGATTCAGCTTGATCTATGGAATGACCGGATATCTCAGTCTGTCCGACATTCAAGTGGCCTTGACCGGCAAGCCAACGGATCCCCTGTTGGCCATGGGGCTTGTCATGTCCTTGATTGGTTTTGGATTCAAGATTGCCGCCGCGCCTTTCCACATGTGGGCGCCCGATGTGTATCAGGTGGCCCCCACGCCAGTTGCCAGTTTGATCGCCTCCGCTTCCAAAGTGGCTGGTTTTTTCGTGCTTGGCCGATTCTTATGGGGCGGATTTGGTGGATTTGAAGGCTCGATCCATGGATGGCATTGGAGTGCCGGATGGATGGTCGTCCTTGGATTACTGGCCTGTTTGTCGATGATCATCGGCAATCTCGCAGCGCTGAAACAATCCAACATCAGAAGGTTGTTGGCCTATTCCGCCGTGGCTCATTCGGGTTACGCCTTGCTGGGCATCCTGTCACCATCATCAAGCGGTCCCGCTTCGGCGGCGTTTTACATGATCACCTACGGGGTTTCGATTATTGGCGTGTTCGGATTGTTGCACGTACTGAGCCAGAATGGGCAGGCATCCGATTGGCGGGCACTGGAAGGTTTGCGCCATCGATCTCCCTGGTTGGCGGCTTGTTTCATGCTGTTGGTTCTGTCCATGGCCGGCATTCCCCCATTGATCGGGTTCCTGGGAAAATTCAATTTGTTTATCTCGGCGCTGAAAACCTCGGGAAATCCGCTCGGTTTGATTCTGCTGGTTGCCTTGGCATTGGGAGCCAGTGCCGTCTCACTGTATTACTATCTGGGCATGTTGAAGGCAGCGTTCTGCAAAGACGCCACCCAAACCGGAACCATTGAAGCCAATGGCTACCAGATCAGTCTGATCATTACCACGGCACTCATCACCATACTGCTGGGAGTGTTTCCCGGAACTCTGCTGGCCAGATTCATGGAGGCGTTTGCATCCTGAATGGTCTGTACAGAACAGGAGACAGGAACCAACACCTGAGTTCATTCAGGAAACAAGGTCATTGGAGCGACCGGGTCTTGATGACATCTTCCAGTTCTTCCACGCGTCGATTTAAAAGATGCACTTCATGGTAGAGCACACTGAGCACTTCGTTACTGGTGACCAGTCCACCTTTTTCCGCCCGCCAGATCAGCTCAGTCATGGTCACTCCTGGAATCCGTGCAGATTCTACCAAATCATCCAAATGTTCGCAATCAGCCAGGTATTTACTTTCCAACAAGCGTAATACGGACAAGGTTTGGGCGTGATCCAGTTTCGACAAAGGGTCTTCACCTTCTCCGACCTTCTCGGACACCTCTGCCAGCACCTTCTCGGCAGCAGCCACAATTTCGTGATCCAGAAACGCCTCACGACCTTCAGCTGTAACGGAAGCATGTTGTATCTTCAGCTCCAGCAAGACGGCGCCCAACAATGAATACCTCCGCGCTTCGGGGTGATCGTAACTCACCGGTTCATATCCGTTCGCATTCCTGCGTTGAGCATAAATGTAATGATGCCCATTGCGTTCATGAGGCAACCATACCGCAGAATTTTCAATTCTTCGAAAAGCCCACCTGACCACATCCAACTTTACAGCTGGAGTCAGCACACCCACATGAGCCACTTTCCCTTCATGGTCGGGAACAGCAGGTACATCCTGCTCTACGTAGTTCAAGGATGTTGAGGAAACCGCCTTCTCATGTTTTGAGGGGGGGGCCTGGCGCGTATCCGCATTTGCCTGTTCTTCATGACGCGCATGTGCCGGAAAATGCCTGGAATGTTTGGCAATCGGCATGGACATGGCTGATGGATTATAGGCAGGGACTACGAGTTCTTCCGAGCATTGGGGACATTCAATCAGGCATCCGACTGAAGAAGGCTCATCCTCGATGTGTGCGCCGCAATCTGGACAAATGAATTTAAAGGACTGCATCGTATCTGAATCTTTGGGAAAGACTATACTCCGAAGGTTGATTTTACCACCTTTTTGAATTGAGTGTTGAATTCTTCCGCAACGAACGTGATGATTCCCGCAACCAATTCCTTGAAATATAATCATTGATCGTCATGCGAAAAGAACATCATCCACGCGTACGTTCCGGAATGCTTCGTCTCCGGATGCTGACAACGATTGCGGCAGCCGTTCTGGCAAGTCTCCCCGTGAACGCCCAAAGAGGCAGAGGTCCCGACCCGAACCGAGGCGCAGCCATTGGAGAAAACAAGGCCACTCCCGTGGATCGGATCAAGGTCCTTCCCGGCTTTGAGGTCGAACTGCTTTATTCCGTCCCCAACAGCGATTTGGGTTCGTGGGTGGCATTGGCAGCCAACAGCAGAGGCACCATCTATGCCAGCGATCAATATGGCGCTCTTTACAGATTCGACACACCTGCCCCGGGGAAAACGCTCTCTCGAGAAGACATCCAAAAAGTCCCGGTAGACATTCGCGCCATTAACGGCATGATTTTTGTCGACGACGTGCTCTACGCCGGTGTCAATGATTACGAACGCAAAATACAAAGCGGCCTTTACCGAATCACCGATTCGGACGGAGACGGCGAACTCGATAAAGCGGATCTGCTTCAGGCTTTCCAATCACGTGGGGATCATGGCGTGCATGCCGTTCTTCCCACACCCGATGGAAAATACTTCTATCTGATCACAGGCAACAACGCGATCATTTCACCCGGATATAAAGAAGCCACATCGGATCAATCCCCAGTGGCCAAAATATGGGGCGACGATCATCTGCTGTCACGCATGCCAGATGGACGGGGACACAACCGGGACGTGCTTGCTCCGGGCGGAATCGTGTACCGCGTGTCGAGAGACGGCAAAGAGTTCGAAATCTACGCATCCGGTTTCCGCAACATCTATGGCGGAGGTATCAACAAAGACGGTGAACTTTTCGCGTATGACGCCGACATGGAGTACGATTTCAACACTCCCTGGTATCGTCCGACACGCGTGAATCATGTGGTCAGCGGCGCAGAATTCGGATGGCGCAATGGCGCAGGCAAATACCCTGACTTCTATGCCGAAACCCTGCCTGCCCCGATCAACATCGGACCGGGTTCTCCGACGGGGACTCGATTCGGTTATGGAGCCAAATTCCCTCGAAAGTATCAGGAAGCGTTTTACATTCTCGACTGGAGCTGGGGTAAAATTTACGCCGTGCACCTTGAAGAGGACGGGGCAAGCTATAAAGGAACCAAGGAAGAATTTGTGACCGGAGCCCCGTTGCCCGTCACCGATGTCATCATCCACCCCAGGGATGGCGCCATGTATTTTGCAATCGGCGGTCGCCGGGTTCAGTCCGGCCTCTACCGTGTCCGCTACACAGGGAAAGAAAACACGGCTCCGGCGGACATGACTCCGCACATCACGCCATTGAGAAAACTGCGGCATTCATTGGAGGCATATCATGGAAAACAAGATTCAAAAGCCATCGACGCCGCGTGGCCGCATCTGGATCACGCCGACCGATTCATCCGAGCTGCCGCAAGAGTCGTCCTAGAACATCAGCCCGTCGATCGATGGGCTTCAAAAGCTTTATCAGAACCCACTGCCGGCAAGAGGATCCCTGCGCTGCTAGCCCTGGCGCGAACAACCGGAGTCAGCCCGAGTCATCGACCTGAAACCGGTTACACCGTGGACACCGGCATGCGCAACAAGCTGTTGAATTCGCTGCTGGATTTGAACTTCAACGCACTATCCCAAACGGAAAAAATGGATTATGTCCGCACAATGCAGATAATCCTGATCCGTTTTGATGAACCATCTCAGGACAAGGTCAACGCCATTATTGCCAAACTCGATCCGGCATTTCCGGCTGCCACCTTTGAATTGAACTGGCTCCTTTGCGAGACACTCGCATACCTCCAGTCCCCAAACACGGCAGCAAAAGGAATGGCCCTGATCGCGGAAGCAGAAAGCCAGGAACCCCAGATGCAATATGCACGAAGCCTGCGTTTTCTGAAGACCGGCTGGACCTCCGAACTGAGGAAACAACAATTGGAATGGTTTCTCAAAGCAGCCAACTATCGAGGAGGCGCCAGCTTCGAACGGTTCATCAGTTTCATCAAACAGGACAGCCTGGCCACCTTCACCGAAGCAGAGTTGAAAGAACACGCCGAGTTGATCGCCCGGGAACCGGAACAAAAATCCGTGATCGAAAACCTCGGCGAAATGTTTGCGGGACGCACCCCTAAAATGTGGACGCTGGAAGAACTCAGCGCCGCGACAAAAACCGGACTCAAGCATCGAAATTTTGAAAACGGACGTAAAATGTTTTCCGCAGCAGCCTGTTTTGCCTGTCATCGATTCGGTAATGCGGGCGGCATGAACGGACCTGATCTCACCGCCGCGGCCGGCAAGTTTAATCCGCACGATCTGCTCGATAACATTCTGAACCCGAGCAAAGTCATCAGCGATCAATTTGTCCCGATTGTGGTAACCATGGAAGATGGTGACACTGTAACGGGCATAGTGGTCAATCTGAACGGGGATTCAGTCTCGATCAACACCGACTTGACCAATCCAAACCAACGCACCAACATTGACCGCAGAAAGGTATCCAGCATCGAGGTTTCCGATGTTTCCCCCATGCCGCAGGGATTGTTGGCAGCGTTGACCAAGGAGGAAATCCTGGACCTTTGTGCCTACATCCTGAGCGGAGGCGACAAGACAGACGCCATGTTTAAAAACTGATTTCACGATCTATCAAGCAACGAAGGGCACACCAAGGTGTGCCCTTTTTTATGAGTTGAGAGGACGCGCTTTGGCCAAGCCCGAAGCGTCATCTCTCCGTGGGCTCGTTTGCCAAAGGTTTTGCAAATCTCCGGCATTCGATCTTCTCACGCCCGCACGCTTCGTCCGCGGGCGGAACGAAACATTCGGATCTACCTGTGAGTGTGCTCTGGAATTTCGTTTAGTGTGTAGTAGGCATGAGCATGCACCAGCGCTTCTCCATCTGCGGACTTGAGGTTGGATAAATCAAATGAATGCACGTGTCCTTTGACCAAACCGCTCACCGAAAGGAGCGCGCTGGTTTTGTCGGAAGACAGGGTAACGGATGTGACCTTGGGGTTGGTTTGATCCACTTCGGGACTGCCATATCCCTGTTGGTAAACATGCGTGAAGGACTCGAGTTGGAATGTTTCAGCAGTGCCTGCGGAATCCGCATCTACCGGCTTGGTGAAAGTCACCAGAAACCCATCCGGTCTGGCGTTGATTTCCTTGATTTCAAAAGGCGTTTCACCCGTCCATTCGACGCGTTCCAAGGCAAATGGTTTGGGGCCGCGCACGGGCCAACCACGGTTGGTTCCGCCAACAATCAATTGTCCTTTGGGCGTAAACTGATTCGCCAGCAAACCGGTCGCAAATCCTTCCCGAAATGGATAGCAGGCCCCCTGCCAGACGCCGTTGACTTCTT
Source organism: Verrucomicrobiota bacterium (assembly GCA_027619545.1). GTDB lineage: Bacteria > Verrucomicrobiota > Verrucomicrobiia > Limisphaerales > AAA164-E04 > AAA164-E04. Next base: position 11,963 of record JAQCFT010000035.1, read on the forward strand.
CGGTGGTGGCCCGCATCAAAATACTCAGTGTATAGTCCCCGATGAAAATTTGATCCTCAAAAGGCCCAAAAGCACCCTTGGTGGTGTCCAGTGAAAAACCGGACAACTGCTGTCCCATGCGTCGATAGGGAAACACCACCGCATAAGGAACCAGCTCTTTGACGCGTTCACGTTCCATTTCCATTCTTGATCGGGTATTGGGTTCCACCGGAGCCGGCCCCATTTCGGGAGCCAGATCATACCAGTTGAAGCTGACCGGATGTCCCATGAACCCTCCCTGTTTTAGTTGTTTCAAGGAACACGAACCATTCCAGGGTCCCTGGCTCTCGGCATAAAACATGACTCCTTGAGCATTGGGGCCCACGCCACAAGGACTCCGAATACCGCTGGCAACGGGGGATGTGTTTCCATCAATGGATACTTTCAATGACCAGCCGCGGAATGGAACAAGCGACTCATAGGATCTGGACAGGCAAAGGGTGACCCAAATATTTCCATCGGGATCCACTTTGGAACCGAATCCAAATTCGTGGTAATTCGCAAAACCCCATACGTCACTCAAGGTCAAAAATTCGTCAGCCCGTTCGTCACCATTCAGGTCGGTAACTTTGGTCACTTCGGTTTGTTGAGTGATGTAGAAAGAACCATTGTGCCAGGACAGGCTGGTGACTTCATCCAGTCCACTCGCAAACCGATGATACCGAGGATTGGGCGGATCATCGAAAGCGCCTTCCACGAGGTAAATATCACCCCGCCGGGTGCCTATCCCCAAACGCCCATCCGGAAGTAAATCAAAGCTGCCGGCCTCAAGCACAATCTCATCCGGCACCGGCACATCCACAATCCGGTAGTAAGGCGATTCCTGTTCGGAAGTGCCCCAAAAACTCGCCAATTTCTCCGCCTGCACCTGCGCAGCCAGACATCCACACCCCACAACCATCCAGCAAACGGTCTTTCGAAAAGCTATCATCTTTTTAAAATCCATAATTCAGATTCAATGCTTTGCCATCTCCACTATCCGGTATTCGAACGCGCAGTTCCTGACCTTCGTTTCCGTTCACCACCCATGCTTCGGCTCCTTCCGGCACTTCGATGATCAAATCCTTATCCACGCGGAAACGACCATCTCCCTGATCGATAATCGCCTCACCGAGGGCTGCTCGAATGATGTAGGATCCGGCGTTTTCGAATGCGTTGGTTTTGATTTCCCGGCGAAGCCATACGGAATCACCTTTGGTCTCATCGCGAAACGTGTCTTCAAACAGGACGCCCTCAACTTCATATAAAAAGGTCGGTCGGCGTTGGGAATCCAGCCGATACCCTTTAAAAGCGTGAACAGCCGAACGTTCGCCTGAATCAGGCCAGGGGGAAAGGGCATCTTGAAGCAACTGCACCTGCGGCGTGTTGGGAAACCGAATTTGTTGGCGTGCCATGGGGCGCACATTGCCGTGCCCCTGACTCAGCCAAACGCCGGCTGGATCAGCAAATTCACCTTTCCAAATCATGGCCAGACAAAGTTGTTCAGCATTGAACACCAAATTGACTCCTTTTGGGTAACCGACACCAATACCGCGTTTACCGATGCCCGGATAGGAACGACGCAACATCACCGCCTCGGCGTCCGTGGCCAACAATCGCATGGGTTCTCGATGAACCCCCTTGGGCGTATCAATGCTGAATCCATCGGAAAGAAACACCCATAAGGCTTCGATTTGTTGAGAGGCATTCCCTTCCAGGATGTCCGGTTTGGAAGAATGTCCTTCAGGCCAGAAGTCCGGCATCAAAGTGCCCGGACGGAATCGTTGGGGCTGGAGCATGTAATGATGAAACCAATCGCGCGTCAGCCGCTGCCCGGGCAAAGTTAAATCCATCGCTCCCATTGCGCCGGTTTTGGTTCCTTTGAAAGTGTGACAGGTGATACACGCCATCCCATCGACACCCGCCAGATCACGTCCCGCGCGCCGACTGTCATTTTGATTGGGCATTTCAATGTCACCCACAGGAGGCAATACATCTGCATGCACAAACAAACCCACCACAAGATCCGCCACCGCTGAGCCAAAACGCGGCATCCGCACATTGAGATAAGGCCGAGCAACGGCGCCTTGGACCAGCACCTTGCGCAACCACACCGGATTCAACTTGGCTCCGACACCATCCAGAGAAGGCGGCACCCTTCCCTGCTCACCGAGATTGAGGTCGGTGGCTGTGAACAAGGCATCCAGTGATTCACTGACGCCTCCCACCCCTTCCCGTTCATGACAGGCGATACAATTGAATCGCACCAGATGGGATTGAATCAGTTCCGATTCCGACAAGTGCTCCAGAGAATCGAAAGCCGCTGTGATATCCCGTATCTGTAGATCTGATAAATCATAATCCGGCCAGGAACCTTCTTCATGGGAAAGACATCCTTTCGAAGGGTTGACAACGCGAAGGCTTGGAGCCGTCAACTTCGCTTTGTTGCCGGTGTCGCGTTCTGTTGCCAATGCTGAGTGGCACTGAACACAGCCAAGCCCGCCAAACAAACTCTGTCCACGTTCAATCTTGTTGTTGATTAACTGAAATGAACTTTTGGCTGATGAACTTTGCCCCATCAGGAAAGAGGCCAGATCCGATGCTTCATCATGCGACAGGCCCAGGTCGGGCATGATCCCGTTGGGATGCACACTGAGAGGATCTTTCAGGAATGACACCAATCCGTCTGGTGTGTACTTGGATTGCAGGTTTTCAAGCCAACCGGAAGATTTCAAATCCTCCCCATAAGGGTGGCATGCAAAACAACCGATGGAATGAAACAACCGCTGCCCGTTCTCGACCGATCCGCTTGTTTGCTTTACTGACTGCTCATCCGCAGCTTTCTGAGCCATCAGAAAATGAACCAACGCCTCTACCGTTTCCGTTCTTTCATTGGATGGCAAAGCAGCAACCAGATCGGGCATCAGTGTGCCTGGTTTGAACGTGTGCGGATCAGACAAATAGGACACCAACCACTCCGGACGCACCCGATCGCCAACATGGGTTAAATCAGGTCCAAATTCCTGAGGCTTATCAAGTGATCCATCATCGTGACAGGCCACACAGCCAAGCGCATCGACCCATACTTTTCCACGCACGTGCGATGCGAGTCCATCTGTCTGAACTAATCCTGGAGAAAAAGGTTCAGCGTAAACAGGCGGACAACCCATCGAAACAATCGATAGTAAGACACCCAAGCATATCGAATAACCTTTTGAACCCCGAAGCAATGAAGGCCCATCTCCCATGTAAAAAAAACGTGTCAATAACAGTGTCATCCCAATAACTCCCGAACGATCCTGGCCTCAGGTTGTTCCACCAATTGATACTTACGTGGACCATTTTGATAGACCAACTCCTGATGGTTCAACCCGAACAAATGAAGCACCGTTGCCAACCAATCATAATGATGCACGATTCCGTCCACAGCATAGTGCGAAAACTCATCGGTCTGGCCGTGCACATACCCCTTCTTCATGCCGCCACCCGCAACCCACATACTGAATCCGTAGGTATTGTGATCACGCCCGACCTTGTCGCGTTTATCCAAACCTTCACGGAACTGGATCACTGGAAGGCGCCCCATCTCTCCTCCCCAATGAACCAGGGTAGAATCAAGCAGCCCGCGTTGTTTCAGATCCTTGACCAGCGCGGCAGCAGGTTGATCAATTTCAGCACACCGTTGTGGCAAGTCGGTTTTGATGGAACCATGGTGATCCCAAATCTGACCATTGCAAAGAATTTGAACAAAACGCACCCCGCGCTCCACCAAACGTCGTGCAATCAGGCATCGCGTTCCATAGTCTCTGGTGACTTCCTGATCAATCCCGTACATTTTTCGAGTGGTCTCGGATTCACCGGAAATGTCAAAAGCCTCCTTGGCGGCGGATTGCATGCGCGCGGCGAGCCCGTAGCTGGCCATGCGTGCCTGCAGGTCGTTTTCGCCCGGGTGTTCTTCCAGATGCCTGCGGTTGAGTTCATGCAACAATTTCAATTGAGCTTTTTGCACGTCACCACGAAGATGTTGGGGAGCTTCCAGATTGAATATGCGCGGGTTGGTGGGCCGCACCAATGTTCCTTGAAATATCGAGGGCAGCGGGCCATTGCTCCAGTTCTCCCCGCCCAACAGAGGAAGTCCCCTTGGATCGGTCAAGGCAACATAGGCCGGCAATTCCTGGGTCTCGCTGCCCAGAGCATTCAATAACCAACTCCCCAACACCGCTCGTCCACCCCGATGTTGTCCGGTGTTCATGGCATAATTGGAAGGAAGATGATTGTTCACTCCGGTGTGCATCGAGCGAATCAGGGTGATTTCATCGGCAATGCTTCCCAGATGCGGAACCAATTCCGACAACTCCATGCCACATTGACCATGCGCCTTGAATTTCCACAAGGGTGCCATGATCTCACGACTGGCCTGGGCAGCATTGTCAAATTTGATGTCGCCCTCAAAGTTTTTGCCGTGCCATTTGTAAAGCTCCGGCTTGGGATCAAACAAATCAATCTGACTCGGCCCCCCCAGCATGAACATGGAAATCATGGCCTTCGCCCTTGGAGGTCCAAGGGGTTGTTTAGGGAGAAGGTCAAACGATTCCGGAGGCGTCACGGGTTTGGCCAGGGCTTTTTTTTCAGCCGCCAGCAGGCCATCCTGCCTCAACAACCAAGGCGTGGCTACCGTGCTCAAGGAAAACGCCGAGGAAGCAAGAAAATGCCTCCTGGAACACAAGCGCTGGGTAATGTGCTTTTTCATAGCTCTGTCGCGTGGTTCATGGTCCCTTCATCATGCCAAAACGACAGCACTGGACAAGTCGGAATCCATTGAATAAAACAAAAACAGCATCCTCATTGATACATGCAGACAAAACAGACACCAACGACAGGATACCTCTTGAGGATCACCGCCCGCCCCGGATTGTTTTTCATTTTGACAGGATGGTTGATGTATTTGGCAACACCCCACCTCCAGGCAGCATCCAAAGAGCCCCAAAGACTTGAGCATGCCATTCATGAGACCCCATCCGGTGACGCTCAATGGCTGAACGGATTCTGGAAAGATCGATGGGAAAATTGCCGCACATCCATGATTCCTCAGATGTGGGATTTGATGAAAGGCTACCGCTACAAACCCTTCTATCAACATTTCCGCATCGCGGCAGGTCTGGAAGAGGGGGGCTATCATGGCGCCCAATGGAATGACGGCGATTTTTACAAATGGATGGAAGCTCTCTGCCTGGCTCAGTCCATTCATTTCGATCCGGACTGGGATGAACTGCTGGACGAGATCATCGCAACCATTGCACTGGCCCAACGAACGGACGGTTACATTCACACACCGGTTCTGGTAAAAGTTCGGAATGGTGACACCACCGCCCGCCCTTTTCAGGATCGATTCAATTTCGAAATGTATAACATGGGGCATTTGATGACCGCTGCCGTGACACACCATCAAGTCACCGGAAAGGACACTTTCCTCAACGTAGCCATCAAGGCGGCCTCCTTTCTCAAAGAAGCATTTCGAAATCCCACGCCCGAACTGGCCAGAAATTCCGTGTGCCCGTCGCATTACATGGGATTGATCGATTTGTACCGCACGACAAACAATCCGGATTGGTTGTTGTTGGCTAAGCATTTGATCGACATGCGTGATCTGGTGGAGGATGGAGGCGATGACAATCAGGATCGGCTACCTTTAAGGAATCATCAGGAAATCCACGGGCATGCAGTGAGAGCCAATTATCTCTACTCAGGAGTCGCCGATTTGTTCCTGGAAACCAAGGATGAATCCCTTTGGCCTCCATTGCAGGCCACCTGGCAAAACCTTGTTGAGAAAAAGCTCTACATCACGGGAGGATGTGGAGCACTCTATGACGGGGCTGCACCGGACGGCTCAACTCAACAGCGGATTATTACACGCGTTCATCAGGCATACGGACGCAATTACCAATTACCCAACTTAACGGCTCACAACGAAACCTGCGCCAACATCGGCAATGTGCTGTGGAACTGGCGCATGTTCCAGGCATCAGGCGATGCCGCATACATCGATGTGCTGGAGCTGGCGCTGTACAACAGTGTCTTGTCCGGAGTCAGTCTGGATGGAACAGACTTCTTTTACGTGAACCCGCTGCGCAACGTGGATCCCCTTCCCGTCGATCTGCGCTGGTCACGCACCCGAGTACCTTTCGTGACTTCTTTCTGCTGTCCCCCTAACCTGGTGCGCACCATTGCACGCACACCTCAATACGCATACGCTCTTTCGGACAAAACGCTCTGGGTGAATCTGTATGGATCCAGCGAACTCCAAACCAAACTTCCCGCAAACGGCGACATCCATCTCGAACAAACCACTCTTTATCCCTGGGCCAGCGGGGTGCGTCTGGAATGGAAGGTGTGCCCCACAATCCCTTTTTCACTCAAATGCCGCATACCCGGATGGACCCGATCAGCGCAAGTCAACATCAACGGACATGCGACAGAGGAACCGGCACAACCCGGCCAATACCTGACGCTGCAACGAGACTGGAAAACGGGAGACATCATTGAACTCCAATTTGAAATGACCCCGCAATTGATGACTTCGCATCCGCTGGTGGAAGAAACCCGGGGACAGGTTGCCTTGAAACGGGGCCCGATTGTTTATTGTCTGGAATCACCGGATCTCCCCAAGGACGTCAGCATCCATTCCGTCAAGATACCCTCCGATTTTCATTCAAGTGTGGAATACCTGCCACAACTGCTGAACGGAGTCGGCACATTGCGGGGTGAAATCATCATCGAATCGCCTTCGGATTGGGAAGGCGTGCTTTACCGTCCCCTGGAAGAGAGGGACGAACAAAGAATCACCACACGGTTCATTCCGTATTACGCGTGGGCCAACCGCGGTCCGTCCGAGATGTCGGTTTGGCTCCCACTGACCAATTAATTAGGAAGATTTGCTTGCGACTCGATGGAATTCATGGAGTCTTTTGGCAGTCAATTATTCAAGCCTTGTTAAGGCAAAAACCATTGAATCCATGAGTTGGACATCCACACCCATTACATCATCGAAAAGCAAACGACCCCGGATCGGCGACTTGCCAGCTGTCCTGGTCTCGGGACTTGGCTCCGGCATGTTGTTGGCGCTTTGCCTTCATTTCGGGAATAAAGCATCCGGTTCCTCGCACTTGATAAGTTCATGGTTGCCGGCGGCGTTCATGATTGGAGCATGCCTGGGATTGCTCTGGTCCGACCGATGGATCCAATCCGGCCGCATCCATCGTTGGGGATTGTTGGGATGGGCCGGGCTGGTCACCGGAATCCAGGCATGGCTGCAACCCATGCTCGCAACTTTTATGGATGGGCTCTGGGTCACATCCACATCAGCACCCTTTGGATGGTTGATGGCGGCGGCAGCCACCTCCTTGACTCTCGGTGCCATTCCCGGGCTGTTTGCAGGGACAGCCTGCGGGGCTGGCTGTCACTCTCCCCTGTCACCATCGAACAGACCGCAACACGACCATGAAAACCGTCATCACGGTCGTTTGGGATGGGTCCTGGTGACTGCTTCCTTCGGGTTTGGGGCGGCATATCTCTTTTTCCATCCTTTTTTTGGTTTGGAATTCAGTGTCCCGATGACCGCCCTGGTGTGGCTGCTCACGGGAGCGGGTGGATTGATTGCAAAAGCCGGCAGCATCCTGGGAGACAGGCTGAGCAGCGATCCGGAAACCAGTGCGGACACAGCATCCGCATCCGGGCAAAAGGACAGGATGTGGCTGTATCTTGGCATCATGGGAGCAAGTGCATTGACGGTCTGGTTGCGGTTTTCTGATTGGGTGTGGGGGGACATTGTTTTCTGGCACGTGTGCTGGTCCTGCCTCGCTTTGACCGCGATCGGACTGGGCTTCCTCTTTCCGTCCGGCACAAAACAACCCCAATCCAATGGCACCGTATGGGGTCTGGGCATCTATGGTTTGTTGACTTTTGCACTTTTGTATTTTTACGAACCGATTCCCTTTTGGCTGGTGGATCTGAAACAGAAACTGACCGGTTCCACGGGAGGCTTCACCGTTCATGCCTTTTTATACATCAGCCTTTTCGGTGGAATCATCTTCATCCCGATGTATGGATTGGGATGCCTGGCTCAGCATGTGGGACCCAGGAAAATGATTCGCTCACATTTCGTCCGCCTCCTGATAACCGGCAGCATAGCCTGGATCATGCTTCGCCATGTCCTCATACCCGGCCTGGGGCTGTCAAGAATGGCTGTCATTCCGGCGGCATCCACATTGGCGCTCGCGGTGTTTCTCCTGCTTCAGCAAAGGCCCAAATGGGCGGGCATGAGCCGGCTCGCAAGTTCGATCCTGTTCGTGCTGATGGTTTCCTATGCGGGATCCAAATTTGAACATGCCTGGAGACTGGCATTCAGTCAGGCCGACGATTTGTCCACCGGATTCTTCAAAACCAAAGAACACTCCATGCAATGGGCATATCGATCGGATCAGATCTACTATCGGGAAGATCCGCAAGGCACGGTGGCCATTCACTCCTATGATTACCCCGAGGACTCGCAACTGGAATTGCGCATCAACGGCGAAGTGATCGAACGCGGCTACGTGCACCAGATCAAACCTGTCCTGAACACCATGATCCCCTACGTGCTTCATGGCCGCCCGCAACAAGTTGCCATTTTTGGACTTCGAGCAGGAATGACAGCCGGAATATTTGCGTCCATGCCTACGGTGCAACAGTTGGACGGCATCGAACCTCGAACCTCCCTGCGCGAAGTCATTGCCTCCTTTTCTGCATCCAACGGAAAGTTGCTGGAGCGATCGAATTTTCGGTATCATCCGGTGACTCCGGTTAACTTCCTTCGCGCCAGCTCTGCCTCATACGACGTCATCATCAATCAATACGCCAGACCATGGAGATCCATGGATGTCTCGACGTTCACCTTGGAATTTTACGAACAATGCCGAGACCACTTGAGTGAAGATGGTTTGATGATCCAAAACCTGCAGTTATCCCATCTGGATGATCCAACTATTGAAACCGTGGTGGCCACTTTTGGCTCCGTCTTCCCGCAAACTTCGATCTGGAATATCGGGCATGGCGAACATGTCCTGATTGGTACCGCCACCCCCCGGTCCTGGCCCATGGAAACCCTGCAACAACGCATCCAGCAACCGGAGGTACAAAGCGTCCTGCAAACACAGGGACTGGAAATATGGCCGATGTTGCTGACCACTCAAATCACCTCGTTCGAAAACGGATTTCATCTCGTGCCGGACGAATCCATCATGCATTCAATCGAGTTCCCATCACTTCGAGTCACCGCGACCAGGGCTCATCCGGCTCCCGACAAGCCGTTGTTCTTTGAAGACGCAAACGAGCAGTTTCAGGCAAATCCTCCCCTGTTGCTATCGGAGTACTCCCGCCATGCGGATTGGTCTATGGATCAAATGCGGGCGTTGAGCCTGCTCCAGATGGATCAGCAATTTTTTGAGCCGGCCGTATTCCGCTCCATTGTCCGCCGATGGCTGGAATCATCACCCGAAGAAACAGCCCTGCACCTGTTGTCCGCCACCACCTCAAACGCCGAAAGTGAATGGGCATTTGAAGCGGCTCGGCTAAGGTCTTATATTCGAACTTTTTCCGCAGAGGAGCAACCTCCTCTGGACCTGATCAAACAGACGACCTATCAGGTATTGATGGCCTATCGGGGACAAAGAACCATCTTTCACCAACCGAACACCGAACTTCTTTCTGCGATGCTGCAGCACCTGATCGAGGCGGATCCGGCCAACCAGCGCGTATATCGTATGAATCTGGTGGAATTGGCATGGGACAAGCAAGATGACGCATCCTTTCAACAGTATAGCAAGGAAGCCTTTGACCCGGATGAAACCTTGTTCGGTCCGGCAGACTTTTCAGCCGATCCGTTGGCCCCCCACCGCACACTCTCCCTGATGGCCGAATACTGGTGGCGCCGAGGGCAATTGGACCGGGCGCGAGACATCTGCATACAAGCCGTGCAGGCCCGCTACATCGGCCCGGATGCAACATTTCACGATCCAGCACTGGAGCGAGTTGTGCGCAAGATCTTGTTTGCCATGGACCTGACAGCTGAAACCAAAAATGAAAACGCCAACCAACTGGAACTAGAAAGCATCACTCCAACGCCCCAGAATTAGAACAAGGTTGAAACAGATTAATATGCCAAAAAAAACTTCATCAAGAACGAATGAAACCTGAATATTTAACCGAGTAAAAACTAATTCAAACATTCCTTTACCAATTAGTAATAAGGTTATTATCTATTTTTGAATAAAAATTCACAAAACAAAACATGACAAAAAAATGACAATTCAAAAACAGAACATTAAAGCTATAGGCGCACCGTTTTTGTTTGCAATTCAAAGTTTCCTGTTTAGTCTTTGTATGCACTTTGAGTAAACCAACTCGAATCGAATATTATGGAAGAAAAACTGAAAATCTTTTTGGAGAAGCGGGACAGTCTGCTTCAAACGCGAGCCAAGATTGTGGAGAAAATCCGTGAAATTGACCAGTTGCTGGGCAATGCAGGGGCTCCTCCTACCTTCGTGATCGGACAAAAACGTCGCCGCCCCAAGAATGAAATCAACTTGAAGCAGGCAATCAGCAAATCACTTGAAGATGGCCCCAAGAGCCGTCACGAGATTCTGGAAGCGGTACAGGGAATGGGTTACCAGTTTTCGACAAATAACCCGTTAAACTCCTTGTCTGCGGCGCTATACACCAACAAGCAGTTCATCAAGGACGGACAGATGTACTCTCTCAAGGGAACGGCGGCCAGCAAAGCGGCCAAGCCAAAGAAGAAAGCCGTCCGCAACAAAAAGAACTAGGCATCCCTTCAACCAAGCAACCAAGATGAATAAAGGCGGGCCTGGCGACAGGCCCGTCTTGTTTTTTCCCGCCCCCCGAACACAACAGTCATCCTTGCTTGCGATTCCGGATGACACAGGATTCAATAGCCAGATGATGGATCGCAGAGAATTTCTCAAATTTGGATCAGTGGTATCGGCCGGCTGCATGTCCACCGCATCAATGCAACTGAACGCCCATCAACAAGTCCCCTTTCAAAAGCGCGGCATAGGGACACGGAATCAAAACCGTTCCACTCTAGCCTGTTCGCAAGGGTTGGTGGCAACCAGTCAACCTCTGGCCGCTCAAGCGGGACTGGACATATTGAAGAAAGGGGGCAACGCAATCGATGCCGCCATCACCGCCAATGCGGTACTCAGTGTCGTCGAACCCATGAGCAACGGTCCCGGCGGGGATTTATTTGCCATTTATTGGGATCAAAAAGAGAAGCAACTTCACGGATTGAATGCCAGCGGAAGATCCCCCGCAAACTGGAACCTGAACGCTGCCAGAGAGCTGGGATTGAAAAGCATTGATCCCTACTCCCCTCTCTCATGGAGCATCCCTGGTTGCGTCAGCGGATGGGAAGCGCTTTCCCGGCGATTTGGAGATTTGAAATTTGATGTATTGATGGAACCAGCCATTTATTATGCCAAGGAAGGATGGCCGCTGTCGCCCATCATTGCCGACGGCTGGATTGGACCTTCCTCTTCTTCTTTCAAAAACCTATACAAGACCTTCTGTCCGAAAGGGAGAAAACCGCAATTTGGTGACTGGATCAAAAACCCCG
>JAQCFT010000407.1 GCA_027619545.1 Verrucomicrobiota bacterium
ATCTTTCGGCATCTGAAGCATGTGAACAGGACGCAATACACTTGGAACGGTGGTAAATTGCATGGATTGAGCCCCGTCCCTGGAGGTGATATGTGCCAAAAATTTGAATTCCAACGGATACGTTCCGGCGTCCTTGTATTGCGCCACATACCCGGTCTCGCCATTCGGGCCGGGTGCCAACAAACGCTGTCCCACACGAATACGATGATCCGGCAACTCATTCAGCCTGACGAGATTTGCAACAGTGGTGCGGTAACGCTCGGCAATCTGAGACAAATTATCTCCCGCCTTTACCTCATGATAGATGGGTTCCAAATACTTAATTTCCGCACCCTCGGATTGAACGACATCCAACAGGGCGGCATCGCCTCCCAAAAGATGAAGGGAAGCTCCTCCCGGTTCCTTCACTTGAACATTCCCCACGAAATGAAACGCCACCGCATCCTGCCCCCAGGTTCCATTGAGCCGAAAACCATCAACCACCACCGCGCGTTGATCCGGATCCGACCGGCGGAGGGTCAAATTCAAATCATAGTCGCTCTGGAAAAAACGATAATGACGATCCTTTTTGGCGGGAGTTTTGATTTGCGACTTCAACCAGGGACGGACATGTTGCAATTCAATGGGAACCAACCCGGACACGCGTCCGGATTCCACCTGCAGGTCAGCCCCTCCGGTCAAGCTGATGTAGCCGCCAGAAACACCTTCGTTCACCAACGACAATCGAAGGGGTTCCCAGTAGGTCGCGCCTTTCCATGGTTCAAATTTCTGTTCCACTCGAATCACCCCGCTGAGCCTTGTACGAGGCTCCTCGGACTGGGGCATTTGAATCACCAGTAAACGCCCCTTTTCCAAATCGCTGCGCACGCTCCAGTAAAGCATCCCCTCAACTTCAACCGAGATCACTTCCCCCTGACCGTGAACACTCAATTCAAGATGCGAAAGATCCCCCTTGATAGCTGTTGCCTCCAGATGGCATGTGCCTGTTGCCTTGTCTGACCGGATATCAAGATGGATTTGTTGATCCAGAGACACCACGGCGGGGTCCTTCGCTTCTGCCAACGGTTCGATATCGGCGCGAATCACCCATTGATTGCTTTTGCTTGAACCATCAATTTCCAGGCCGGCCAACCGGGCTTCCGCAGCGAACGCGTTGAGTCCCGAGAATAAAAGCATTATTCCCAAAAGACCGAAGGTAAATTTGATGGTGTTGCCTGAGTGTTTCATGTGGATTCCTTTTTCAATGTCCTGATGTTTAAAATGAATGTTGTTCAAAGGCCGCTGATTTGCCTCGCCTGATCCAGCATGCGATCGAGTGTCTGAGGCCGCGGGTCGTTGCCGTATATTTCCGGCACGCCATTGAGGAGGCGTTTCAAATCTCCGATGGAAATACTTCCTGCATGCGGATTGCCGTTCAACCACTCCGCGAAAAGAGACGACGTCATGGCGAGTTTCATTGATGGCGAGCTTTCGTCGGCTTCAGGAATGGAACTGCGATAAGGCACGGTCCATTCCTTTTCGTGATACTGGTTCGTATGCGGTTCGCGAAAACGGACTCTTACCACGCCGATGGGACCTGTCCCGCTTTCTTTGGGTTCGATCACATAAAGCGCATTGCCTGCCTCGGAAGCGGCTATTTCGGCGGCATCAACGGTATTGTCTCTGAATTGTTCTTTCGTCAACTGATGTTTGGCGTATCCAATCTGCCTCCAATTTCCGACCCGGCCCGGATTGAATTCCACCTGAACCTTCACATCGGAGGCCGCCACATTCAAAGCACCCGCCAGACGACCGGCAAATTCATGCCCCGCCACAGCAGGATCATTCAGGAAAGCATACCGGCCATCGCCGTTTCGTGAAAGCGATTCGAGCATCGGATCATTCAACCCGTCCCATCCAATGCCAAAACAATCGAAAGCCACCCCGCGACGACGCTCTGATTCGACTTTTTGTTTAAGTGTTTCGGGATCGACGTTGCCCAGGTTGGCTGCGCCATCTGTCAGTAAAATCACCCGGTTCACGCCGTCCTTAAGGTAATGATTCTGCGCCACCTCGTAGGCCACATTCAGCGCCTCTTCGAGATTGGTGCCTCCTTGGGGAACCAGCTTTTGCACGGGTTCCAACACCGAACCCGGCGAACCACCCGGCACACCATCCACCCAAAGCCGCGCTGTGCGGGCGAAGCTGACCACGCTGATCTTATCCTGTTCGCTCAATGTTTGACTCAGAACATCCAGCGCCTGACGTAGAATCTCCCGGCGATCACTTCGTTCCATCGATCCGGAATTATCCAACAACAGGGTCAGACTCATGGGACGCCCCGTTTCGCGTCCGGTGGCTGCAGTCTTCAAAGCGAGACGCAGAACGTTGCGATGATGAGCGAACGGATGACGTGCCACTTCCCAGTTGAACCCAATCGCCTGCCCCGAATAAGGCGCGGGATCGCGAAAGTCAAAAGCATTCAGAAATTGCTCGCTTCGGATACTTTCAGGATCTGGCAGCTGTCCCTGATCCAAAGCCGCCTGCGCCAGCTTGAAAGAAACATCGGAAACATTGAGTGAAAATGTCGAAATGGCTTCGTCACCGGCATCCTGTTCCGGGCGATGTTCCACATTGGCTCCGGCCAGCGGTTTGGCGATGGAACGTTTTTTCCCAAGCAGACTTAATGCCGTGTCATCCGATCTGGAACCTGAAGGTTCGACAACAGCTGGTGACAATGGCGATTCGAACCACTGCTTGACGGCCTCATCCGGTTTTGCCTGTTTCAGAGCAATTTCCTCCAATTGTTTTGATTCCCCGATGCCGAGGGAAAGTGCCTGGATTTCATCCTGAGGGGGGCCGGGCAGGATTTGTTCTCCCAAACTGGATAAGCTGCGCGTTGCATCGTAAAATCTCGAGAGCTCCTTGACTGATCTGTCAAGAGGGGCGTCGGCGTCAAAGTCGAGCCCTGCATCCAATCCGTTTGACGATGCAACTTGCGGAGTAAAGTCAACCGCACTGTTTTTATCGGCAACTGCCGTCAAGCCTCTATTCAGGGTTTGAACCTGTCCTTGAAAGGTGTCACCCAGCTCCAAGCGGCGCTGAAGAATGTTTTGTTGTTGCTCACCGAGTTGTCGTGATCCACGACCTCTTTCCGGGGCCGGGGCGATTTGTTGACTGAGCTTCAGGGATGCGACGGATTCAGCGGTATCAACTGGTGAACTGACAGATTTCCTGTTTTCTGCCAGTTCAAGTCCATCGCTACTCAAATCGATTTCCTTTTCGGCAATGACCTGCTCCTCCCATTCCGCAAACTGGGCATTAGAACTGGCCACCGAAAAATCAACAACGGTCGCCCTATCATCAAACTGAGCGACCTGATCAGGCTCGGTAACGCCAGGCATGGTTTCCGATTGAACGAAAGCATCACCGGAAGCACGACCGAAATGCTTCTGCATCCCACCTAACGAATCAACCTTCACCCGGCTTTCAAGTTCATATCCTTCAACTAATGATCCACCTCTGGCTGCATTACCGGCGACACCACCTCCACCGCCCAGCCCATCGTCTGCCAGTGCCCATACTGAACCTTCGCCACTCGCGAAAGTATTACCAGCCGGCACATCGCTTGTTCCGGCGGGCAATCCCCCTACCCCCTGCACAAAGCCTTTGTCGCGCACCGAAAAATCTTGATCCACGTTGATTCCATATCCACCTCGCGCACCATCGAAAGGAGTATCTTCGCTTGCCGGCACACCAAATAAATCCAAGGATCCAGTGTCATTGGAACTGTCGTCAACTCGGTTCGCCACACTTTCTTGCGGTGACAGCTCTTCACGAATCCCCCATGTTGGATGGTCACCAAATCCAGATTCAAGCGATTCGGCAGTCCTCTTTTGATCTCTATATCGAACTGTAGGTTCTTCATCGGGTTTTCCGGCAAAACCTGCCTTGAAGTAAAACCTTTCCTCCCCTGACTCATTCG
>JAQCFT010000408.1 GCA_027619545.1 Verrucomicrobiota bacterium
GTTTCAAACGTTCGCCATCCAAAGTTCCGTAGGCGGCATAAGGAGTTTGGCAACCGCCCCCCATGTGTTTCAAGAATGCCCGTTCGGCCGTGGCGGCGATGGTGGAGGGTTCATGAGAGAGAGCCTGAATGATCTTGCTGATGCGCTGATCGTTTTCCCGGATCTCAATTCCCAGGCAACCCTGCCCGACGCAGGGCAGCATTTGGTTTACCTCGATGACGACGGCGAACAATCCTTCAGGAACGTCATTCCCAGTCAGACGTCCATCCCCATCGATGGAATAACCCAAACGATTCAACCCAGCTTTGGCCAGAATCGTCGCATCGAGCTCTGCGTTTTCGGCCAATTTGCGCAGTCGTGTGGGGACGTTGCCTCGCATAGGCACGACCTTCAGATCCTTGTTCCACTGTTTCAATTGCACCTGACGTCGTGGACTATTGGTCGCCACACAGGCTTTGCTGCGAAGGAACTGACCGGGATTCGCCACCTGGTTGACTTTGGGCGCTTTCTTGAAAATCAACACCTCACGCACATCTTCGCGTTCTGTGACCGATCCTAGTTCGAGCCCTTCAGGCAACTCGGTTGGGAGGTCTTTCAGGCTGTGAACCGCGAGATCGGCTTCGCCACTCAACAAGGCTGTTTCCAGTTCCTTAGTGAATAAGCCCTTGGGCAGCGTCGGAGAATGGACATCCGCTTCGGCGACTTTCTGAAGATGATCCCCGGTGGTCTTCATGATGCTGAGTTCAAAACTCAGATTGGGGAAGAGACGCTGGCATTCGGATTGAATGAATCGCGATTGAACCAATGCCAGGGCGCTGCCGCGCGTTGCAATGATGACGTTGTCCCTCTCGTTGGATGCTGCTCCCATGATTTTGTCTCTGTATTAAAATTCAATTCGGGTCTGGCTTACTCGGTGACCTGTGTCTCAACCGGCTTCACGCGCATCTGCCTGAATCATGGCACCTTCCCTGGCTGCATGTCCTGGCGGATGGAGCGATTCCAACACTTCGGAGGCCTTTTCCCTGATATACGCTTCGCAAGTGTCGATTTCCTTTTGCCGTTGTTCAAGATAATCCTGAGCGATGGACTGAAGGTGGTCAATGTTGTAGACGTAGACATTGTCCAGTTCATTGATCTCGGGATCAATATCCCGCGGAACGGCAATGTCAATCAACAGCAATGGTCGTGACTTGCGGGGCCGGATCAGCTTTTCGACCCGTGCGCGATCGAGCACATATGTCGACGCAGAAGTGCTGCTGATAACGATATCCAATTCTTTAAACTCGGCTTCCCATTCCTGGAAACGAACAGCGCGACCATTCAAGTTTCCGGCCAATTCCTCGGCGCGTTCGTAAGATCGATTTGTCACCACCACTTCGGAAGCTCCTCTTGAAAGCAGCGAACGAGCTGTCTTCTCACTGGTATCCCCCGCTCCGATCACCATCACGCGCCGCCCCTTAAGCCCATCAAAAATCTTGTCCGCCAGCTCCACGGCAACAGATCCCACGGAAGTGCTTCCGCGTTGAATTCCGGTATTG
Source organism: Verrucomicrobiota bacterium (assembly GCA_027619545.1). Classification (GTDB taxonomy): domain Bacteria; phylum Verrucomicrobiota; class Verrucomicrobiia; order Limisphaerales; family AAA164-E04; genus AAA164-E04. The sequence continues at coordinate 1,539 of JAQCFT010000408.1, forward strand.
GATCGAATGTGCTTGGCGACGTTGAATGCTTTCTGGAATACTTTGTTCAATCGACCGCCGGTAAACTTCATCTCCATAGCCAGGTGATAGGCCTTCTTCAATTGGCCAAGGATCTCCGTCTCCCCCAGCACCAGCGAATCCAATCCGCTTGCCACTCTGAAAAGATGCTCCACGCTGGAAGGATTGGCATGGCAATAAATCTCGTCCCGGATCACATCCTGATACTGACGGTTTTCGATCAGGAACTGCTTGATGGCATGCAGGGCCTCTGTGGCGGGCAGACGGGTTGAAACGTAAAGTTCCACCCGGTTACAGGTGGACAGCAAAACACTCTCCTGCGCCAAACCTCGATCGGTCAGGCTTCGCAACACATCATCAATTTCGGATTCGGCAAAAGCAAAACGTTCACGGACAGATACCGATGACGAATGATGACTGATACCAACAACGATAATCGACATATTACCGGCCTCCTCCCTTCATCGTTGGAACATTTCCATTTCTCATCTTCTCAGGCTCAATCTTCATTTAACGATGCAAGTCCGACATCATGTTCGTTGCGGAAAAGGTGAGGATTAAAAAGATGAATCCGGCAATCAGGCACCAGGCCAGACGCTTGCCGCCAAAATGCCATTTCCATCGGGCTCCGACGATCACGGCATAGGCCGCCCACACAAGCATTGACCACAGTATTTTGGCATCTTCATAAAACACCAGGTTCTCCTTGTCCTTCACAATCAAAGGAGCCAAAGCCAGCCCCAGCGTCAACAGAACCAGCCCCCCGACGAGCAATTTTCCGGCAACTGCTTCAAGCCGTTGAATGGGCGGCAGCACCGACAGAATGGCGGAGATGTTATGTTTCTTTAAATGACGTTCCTGCATCAAAAACATACAGGACGCCACAGCACACAATCCAAAGGAACCATAGGAAACCAGGATCAGCACAGCATGAAGGCTGACCGCCCAATTCTTGGTGATTTCACCGTCCGGATCGTGATGATCCAGCCCAGGCATCAGGGCATAGATCCCCAGAAAGAAAAAGATAGGAGAAGCAAAAGCTCCAAGAAAACGAATTTTGGGAATCAGCCCGAGAACCAGATAAACACCCACCGCTGACCAATCCACAAACATGGTGGCTTCGAAAAGATTGTTCACGGGGCATCGATTGAAAGAGAAACCGCGTAACATCAAGGCGGTGGTATGCATGACGAACCCAGCCAGAAGAAGTACGTAGTTCACCCAATCATCCTTGCGAAACCCTTTTCGCCAAAGGAAGACCGAATAAATAACGCTCACTCCATACATCAGGATGGCGCAGAAAAACCACTGTCGATCCGTTAACATGACCAAAGGCCCCATCTTGAAGGAAAAAAACCGCTATTGGCAAGCCATTGAATGGGGATTTTGTGAGATAGGTGGCAATGGTCCGTCTATTCCAAGTGGCCAAGCGCCGAAGGAAGTCCAATGATTCTAACCTTTATTTCACTTCCCGAAAGGTCTTTGCAGGTCAAAGGCGTATCTGAGTCCAGAAAAGCTCTTTTGACATATCCGAAGCCACGTATGCGACAGGGATCATCAGGAATCAATGCAGCGCTTGTTACGGTTCCAGCCACTTGATCACCCGAAAACAGGCAAAGTTCCATCCCGTTTTCAAGCTGAGGGGAACCCTGAAACTCCAGAAGCCTCAGTGCTTTATTAACTTTCCCCACCGTCCGAATACGAGAAATCACTTCCTGCCCGATATAACAACCCTTTTGATAGCTAACTGTTTGCAATTCCAAACCCGTTTCCTGTACCAAAATTTCATCGCTCATATCCCTCCCCATCAACGGAACACCCGCCTCAATAGTCGCCAGGCGCAACGCGGGATCTTTCACAACGCCCCCACCCAAGGTTTCCACAGCGGATAGGAGGTCACTGGATTTCCGCGGCGCAATGGATTTTGAAATGAACAGATCATATCCCGCCGCGCCACATCGAGGTCGATGGCAGACACAGATGCCCCCATCGTCACCGTCAGAAACTTCCACAAAATTCCAGGGTTCGGCTGGCAAGGAAATGTCAGGAAAGACTTTGGACATGGCCTCGACGGCTCGAGGCCCCTGAACACTGATCATCGTGTAGAACTCAGATGGGTCGATGATGTCCACGTCCTCGGACACAAGGTAACGCTCAAGTCGTTGCTTGACCATATCGGTCAAGCCCGCGTCAAAATCCAGCAACAGCTCATCGGTCAGGCAATAGATATTCAGATCCGCCTGAATTTTACCCTTTCCATCCGCCAACGCGGAGAATGTTCCGGTACCTGCGGCAAGGTTTTTCACGTCCTGGGTAACCTGCCCATGTAAAAAAGCCTTCCGATCCTCCCCTGTCAGACACAAACGCCCCCGTGATTCAAAATCAATTTGGCCA
>JAQCFT010000036.1 GCA_027619545.1 Verrucomicrobiota bacterium
TTCATCACATTCGAAATGTGGATGGAGCCTTCGCGCTCCAGAATAGCCCCTTCGGGGTGTTGCTGGTTGCGGCGAACATGCTTCTTGATGATGTTGATGCCTTCCACAATGACGCGCTCCTTCTTGGGCACTACCTGGATGATCTTTCCGCGCTTACCTTTTTCGGTTCCTGCGATGACGACAACTTCGTCGCCACGTTTGACATGAAATTTAGTGGGCATGGTGTTTAAATGACTTCAGGGGCCAGGGAAACAATTTTCATGAAACGTTTCTCACGCAACTCGCGGGCAACAGGACCGAAGATGCGCGTGCCTTTAGGGTTTTTATCTTTATCAATGATGACCACGGCGTTCGAATCAAAGCGAAGGACAGATCCGTCCGCGCGATGAATAGCCTTTTTGGTACGGACCACAACAGCATTGACGACATCACCTTTTTTAACGGATCCATCGGGCGACGCCTCCTTGATATGCACTTTAAGGACATCTCCAATCTTGGCGTAACGCTGAGTTTTACCAAGTGCGGCGATCGCGGAGGCCTTTTTTGCGCCAGTGTTATCGGCGACATTTAAAATTGAGCGTAATTGTAACATAAATGTATGATTGCAGTGTGTCAGGCTTCAGCTTTATGCGTCACTTCCACCAGGCGCCAGCATTTGTTTTTGGACAAAGGCCGTGTTTCCTGGATGCGTACATGATCTCCGATTTTCGCTTCGCTTCGTTCGTCATGAACGTAGCATTTGCTGAAAACAGTAATGATCTTCTTAAACCGGGCGTGTCGAATGCGACGACGAACTCGCACGACGACGGTCTTGTTCATTTTGTCGGAAATTACTTCTCCGATGCGCAACTTGCGATGCCCGCGTTGATTGTTCTCTTCAGACATGTGTTTATAAATTTATTGTTGTGCTTCTTGTCGGCGCAGGACAGACAGTTGGGTTTCTACTCTGGCAATTCCGCGACGCAGATCTCGGAGGCGTGATGGTTTCTCCAACTGACTGCTGGCTTTCTGCAACTTCAAATTGAAAAGTTCCTGTCTCAATTCATGGGATTTGGCCAGCAACTCAGGCTTGGACAATTCGACAACTTCTGAAAATTTAACCGCCATATAATTGTTTTATCTATGTCTTGAGATGAATTTCGTGCGAATAGGAAGTTTGGCAGCAGCCAAACGAAAGGATTCGCGTGCGACATTTTCCGGCACACCATCCACTTCGAAGAGGATGTTAGCCGGCCGGATTACAGCCACCCAACCTTCGAGAGGTCCCTTTCCTTTACCCATACGAACTTCGAGAGGCTTCTTGGTATAGGATTTGTCAGGAAATATACGGATCCAGACTTTTCCTCTTCTCTTCATGTTACGGGTGATGGCAACACGTGCGGCCTCAATCTGTTTATTGTCAAGCCAGCAACGCTCAAGGGCCTGCAGACCGTATTCACCGAATGAAACGGTCGCCCCTCGTCGTGCCAATCCGGCACGATTGCCGCGATGCATGCGCCTATACTTAACCCTGGATGGCATCAATGGCATAATTCAATCTTTCTTATTTCTTTTGTTGAAATTTTGTTGTTAAACCTTCTCGGTATAGGCGTTACGATCCGCTTTTTCCACCTTGATGTCGCCCTTACAGATCCAGCATTTAACGCCGAGCACTCCATATAGAGTTTTTGCTTCCGCAAATCCATAATCGATGTTTGCTCTCAAAGTGTGCAATGGAACTCGACCCTGATTGTAGGATTCTACTCGAGCCAATTCGGCTCCACCCAAACGACCTGCACAACGGATACGAATGCCGTCTGCACCGAAATCCATGGTTGTTTGAATGGCTTTTTTCATGGCGCGGCGAAATGAAACACGTCGTTCCAATTGAAGAGCAATGTTTTCAGCAACCAACTGAGCATCGAGCTCGGGAGTTTTAACCTCCTGAATGTCGACGTAAACTTCCTTGCCGGTCATTAAACTGAGTTCCTCTTTGATCTTGTCGATCTCGGCACCTTTGCGACCGATGACAACACCAGGACGAGCTGTGTGGATGGTAACGCGGCAACGCGTAGCAGCGCGTTCAATTTGAATGCGTGGCACGGCCGCAGCTTCGAGCTTCTTCTTTAAAATGGCCCGAATTTGATAGTCCTCCGCCAGCAGATGGCCGAAATTCTTTTTGTCGGAGAACCACTTGGATCGCCAGTCACGATTGAGGGCGATTCTTAAACCGATTGGATTGGTCTTTTGTCCCATATGATTTGCTTAGCTGAGATCGGAAACTACAATTTTTACGTGGCAGGTACGTTTCAGGATGGGTCCTGCAGAACCGCGTGCTTTAGGTATGAAACGCTTCATCATCGGCCCTTGTCCTGCTACGGCCATCTTGACGACCAAAGATTCGGGGCTGGCGTTGTTGTTGTGTTCGGCATTGGCAATGGCGCTTTTTAACGTTTTGGCGACAACACGTGCTGATTTACGCGGCACGGCTCCTAAAACGGCAACAGCCTGCAATGCATTCATACCCTGGATCTGGCGCACCACCTCACGCATTTTCTGCGCGGACATGCGGACATTTTTTGTAATGGCTTGTACTTCCATACGATTACTTGGTCACTTTTGCAGTGTGAGCTCCATGACCCTTAAAGGTGCGTGTAGGTGCAAACTCTCCGAGCTTGTGTCCTACCATATTTTCTGTGACAAACAGTGTGACGAATGTCTTTCCGTTATGAATGTTGATGGTATGCCCCACGAAATCCGGGGTGATGGTCGATCTGCGTGACCATGTCTTAATCGGGCGCTTTTTATCCGCCTCATTCATCTTATCGACTTTCTTCTGGAGACTGCCGTCGACGTAGAATCCCTTTTTGATTGAGCGTGCCATAGGTCAAAAATTACTTAAGCTTGTTTGGACGACCATCGCGGCGTACCAAGATAAATTTGTTGGATGTTTTGTGCTTGTGACGGGTTTTGTATCCCTTGGCCAGCAGGCCCCATGGAGAAACAAGGTGCTGACGACCACCACCGCCCTTGGATTTTCCGTTACCACCGCCATTAGGGTGATCAACAGGGTTTCGGCAAGAACCACGAGTCAAGGGACGACGTCCGCGATGGCGGTTTCTACCGGCTGTTCCGATGATGATATTTTCGTGTTCGGTATTACCCACCTGACCGACAGTCGCCTGACATTTGCAGTGGATACGACGAATTTCACCGGACGGCATCTTAATCTGTGCATATTCGCCGTCACGGGACATCAATGTTGCGAAACTACCTGCGGTGCGAGCAATCTGGCCACCACGACCAGGTGTCAATTCAATACTGTGAATTGTTGAACCGACCGGGATATTCGACAAAGGCATGGCATTGCCGACCTCTGCAGGTGCTTCAGGGCCACTCTGAACCTTGGCTCCTACCTCCAGACCAACCGGTGCCACAATGTATCGCTTTTCGCCGTCCGAATACTGCAGGAGAGCCAAACGTGCGGAACGCATGGGATCGTATTCCAACGCGATTACCTCGGCTTGAACACCTGATTTATTGCGACGAAAATCTACAGTGCGAATTTTCTGTTTGTGACCACCACCAATAGCGCGAGCTGTGATGCGACCGTAGCAATTACGACCACCGGATTTCTTCTTGATCTTGGTTAGTTTCTTTTCCGGTTTTTTCTTAGTGAGGTTGGAAAAGTCAGCAACCGTTTGAAATCGGCGACCAGGTGTTAACGGTCTAAATGATTTTACTGCCATAATTTGCTCTCCCGATTACGTTAGTTCGATTTTGTCACCACTCTTGAGTGTGACCAGGGCTTTCTTCCAGTTAGCTGAACGTCCGGCCTGTTTGGTTCGTTGACGTCGTTTTTTGCCTCTTACATTGATCGTATTCACTCGAACAACAGATACCTTGAACAACTCCTCCACCGCATCGCGGATCTGAAACTTGTTTGCCCGGGTATCGGCAACAACTGTGTATTGATTAAAATGATGGGACTGGTCTGTGCCTTTTTCGGTCACGCGTACCGTCTTGATAATATCGTATGCGTTCATGGCCGTATAATTAGCTGAGTCTTGATTCCAATCCTGCGATCGCATCTTTCGTTATGACGATGCGATCAAATTTCAAAGTGTCGTAAGTATTGAGCGACTGGCTGGTCGTGATTCCGACATAAGGAATATTTCGTGAGGACAACTGAATATTTTCATCAACGTTTGCCATGACGAAAAGGGCCGTTCCGTCCACTTTTAAGTTGTTCAGAATATCCACCACAGCCTTTGTTTTGGGCTTGTCGAGGTTTATCTGATCCACAACCACCACTTCTCCGGACTTAATGCGTTCGCTCAGTGCTTTTTTAAGAGCAAGCTTGCGGGTCTTCTTATTGACATCCTTGCGAAAGTCTCTTGGACGTGGTCCGAAAACAACACCACCTCCACGCCAGATAGGTGATTGGAAAGAACCGGCACGAGCGCGACCTGTTCCCTTTTGGCGCCAGGGCTTTTTGCCCGTTCCGGCCACTTCGGAACGTGTCTTGGCGCAGGCAGTGCCACTCCGCTGTGAGGCCATGTAAGCTACAACGGTATCGTGCACAGCCTGGAGACCTTTCTCATCCTCCTCAATCAGGTCGAATGGAATTTCCCATTCTTCCAATGACTCGCCTTTTGTATTTTGAATGTTAATCTTCATCTTTAAATCGCCCTTTTATGATTAAGCTTTATTTTTGGGCTTTTTCTTGGCCTCACGAATGACGATGTAATCACCGTCCGCACCGGGAATAGCTCCTTTAACCAAAAGAAGGTTGTCCTCACCGTGCACCTTAACTACTTTCAAATTTTGAACTGTCCGGCGCACCTGGCCCATATGACCTGGCATCTTTTTGCCTTTGGCAACCCAACCTGGAGTCGAACCGGAACCGATGGAACCTGGGCGACGTTTCCAGCCTTTGGCACCATGGGTGGCGCGTCCACCACCAAAGTTCCAACGCTTCATCACACCTTGGAATCCGTGTCCTTTAGTGATGCCGATGGCGTCAACGAAGTCCCCTTCAGCGAAGCAGTCGTCAACTTTAACAACATCTCCCGACTTGACTTCAAGTGAGAAATCACGAAATTCGCGAATTCTTTTAAATCCAGTGGATTTGTGTTTGGTAAAATGACCTAAACGGGGCTTTGACAGTCGCTGATCCTTTTGTGGATCGAACGCAAGCTGGACTGCGCTGTAACCATCCGTCTCGGGTGTTTTACATTGAATAACATGATTTGGTCCGCATTCGACAATGGTCACATGGACGGCGGCCCCATCATTGTCATAGACACGGGTTTGACCCAATTTTTTGCCAAGTAATCCTAACATGATCTCGTGTCCTTCCTTTAAATTTTAATGGTGATATCCACCCCTGCCGGAAGATTCAATTTCTTCAATTCATCGACCGTTTTTGCAGTGGGTTCCAAAATATCCAACAATCGCTTATGTGTGCGTTGTTCGAAGGTTTCATGTGACTTTTTGTCAACGTGAGGAGAACGAGTCACAGTAAATCGTTCAATGCGCGTTGGTAGAGGGATAGGCCCTGCCACACGTGCCCCTGACCGCTTAACGGTCTCCACAATTTCCTGGGCGGACTGATCAATCACGCGATGATCATAAGCCTTCAGGCGAATACGTATTCTTTGTCCTGCCATATGATATAAAGAACGAGTGTTATAGGTTGTTTCTCAGGCTCGATTCACTGAAGGTGAAATCGAATCCAAAATTGAATTAACGATCTGTGTGGGAACTGGTTCAAATTTATCCGGTTCCATGGAGTAAGATGCCCTTCCCTTGGACAATGACCGAACAGCAGTAGCATATCCAAACATTTCAGCCAAAGGCACCTCAGAATTTAATATGGTTGCTTGCGGTTTAGAATCTATACTCACAATTTTGCCTCTACGGCGATTTAAATCTCCAAGAATATCACCCTGATACTCATCTGGAGTAGTGACTTCCACTTTCATAACCGGTTCCAGCAAAATCATGGAGGCTTTTCGTGCAGCCTCCTTGAAAGCGAAAATTCCAGCCATTTTAAAAGCTAATTCATTGGAGTCGACCTCGTGGAAACTGCCATCCACGATTTGAACGGATAAATCGACCATCGGATAGTTGGCCAATACTCCACCTTTTATGGACTCCTCAATACCGGCTATTACGGCTGGTATGAATTCTTTAGGGATAACACCTCCAACAATCTTATTCTCAACCTTGATTCCTTTACCGCGTTCGGCAGGTTGGATATTGATGATAGCATGACCGTATTGTCCTCTACCACCAGATTGTCTAATAAATTTCCCTTCGCCAGTTGCGTCTTTGGTAATAGTTTCCCGATAAGCTATTTGTGGTGCTCCGGCATTTGCATCCACTTTAAATTCACGCAACAATCGGTCACGAATGATTTCCAAGTGCAGTTCACCCATTCCCGCAATGATGAGCTGACCGGTTTCATCGTTGGTAAAACAACGAAAAGTAGGGTCTTCCTCAGATAGACGCTGAAGGCCTTCCGACATCTTTTCCCGATCCGCCTTGGTTTTAGGTTCGATCGCCATGGAAATCACTGGCTCAGGAAAAGTCGGTGGCTCCAGGCTGATTTCGAGATCCTGATTGCAAAGAGTGTCTCCGGTCGTCACATTCTTGACACCTACAATAGCGACAATATCACCGGAATAAACGGCGTCACACTCAGTTCGCTTGTCAGCTTGGATCATCAACAAGCGGCTGGCCCGTTCACGCTTACCGGTTCGAGAATTAACAACAGCATCCCCCTTGTTCAAGGTACCCCGGTAAACCCTCATAAAGACGAGTTTTCCAACGAAAGGATCGGTCCAAAGCTTAAAAGCAAGTCCACAGAACTTTGCCTTATCATCAGCTTTGATCAGGACTTCTTCTTCCCTGTTGAGATCGTGAGCTGTTGCAGCAGGCACATCTACCGGCGATGGCAGATAATCAATGACTGCGTCAACAACGGCGTGGACCCCCTTGTTCTTGAAGGCAGACCCGCCTAAAACCGGCACAAATTCAAGTTGGCAGGTTAACCGTCGGATCGCTGCTTTAAGCTCCTCGGCGGGGACCGGTTTTTCTTCCAGGACCAAATTCATGATTTGGTCATCTTTGTCCGCAACACCCTCGAGCAAGGATTCGTAAGCAGCCTTGGCACGTTCCTTATGATCACCCGGGATGTCAACAACACTGTAAGTCAAACCTGTTTTGTCGTTCTCGTCATAAACGACGGCCTTCTGGCTTACGACATCAATCACGCCCTTTAGTTGGTCTTCAGCACCAAGTGGCAAAGCCACCGGGTATGCGTATGCACCCAACTTGGTGCGCATGTCATTTAGAGCGTTTTCAAAGTCGGCACCTGTCCGATCCATCTTATTGACGAATGCGATGCGCGGAACATTATATTTAGTGGCCTGCCGCCAGACGGTTTCAGACTGAGGCTGAACACCGGCAACGCCACAGAAAACTGCAACAGCCCCGTCCAATACACGCATGGACCGCTCTACTTCGGCCGTAAAGTCCACATGACCTGGAGTATCAATAATATTAATACGATGTGGGACCTCGATCCAGGATTTAATCAAACCATCGTCCGCTTGTTTCCAAAAGCAAGTGATGGCAGCGGAGGTAATGGTGATACCGCGCTCCTTTTCCTGAGACATCCAGTCGGTTACGGTGTCACCGTCGTGAACTTCTCCCATTTTGTGAATGAGTCCTGTGTAAAACAGGATGCGCTCGGTCGTGGTAGTCTTACCAGCATCGATATGCGCCGCAATACCGATATTGCGTGTACGTTCAAGAGAGTATTCGCGGGCAGGCGAATTCAAACTTGAGCGTTCTTGTGTTGCGGCGTGACTCATTCAGTCTATTTCAGTAGAGAATAAAAAGACCCCGCAGTGTTCAACAAACCACTTGAGGGGTCGATCTGTGTAGTTATTTTACCAACGAAAATGTGCAAATGCTTTGTTTGCTTGTGCCATCTTGTGAACTTCATCGCGGCGACGGATGGAAGCGCCCTGCCCTTGATAGGCATCCATAATTTCATTAGCCAGTGCTTCAGCCATCGGCACACCCTTCCGGGAACCGGCAAACTTGACAATCCAGCGGATGGCAAGCGCATTCTGCCGTTCGGTCGGAACTTCCATAGGCACTTGGTAGGTGGCACCACCAACACGGCGGGGTTTGACTTCCAGGCGCGGTTTGGCGTTATCCACTGCACGTTGCAGCAAATCCAACGGACTGGATGCAGGGTTCTTTTCTCCCAGGGTATCCATGGCCCCGTAAACAACTTTTTGCGCGATGCTTTTCTTACCCTCGATCATGAGGATGCTCACCAAGCGGGCAACCAGTGTGCTGCCGTATTTCGGATCGGCAACCACTTTGCGCTTAACTGCTCTGCGACGTCTTGACATATTAGTATATTAAAAAACCTTAGCTCTTTTTCTGCTCTTTAGGCCGCTTAACACCGTATTTAGAACGGCTTACTCGACGCTTTTCAACACCGTTTGCATCCAGGGCACCACGCACAACGTGGTAGCGCACACCGGGCAAATCTTTCACACGACCACCTCGTATCAAAACGATACTGTGTTCCTGCAGGTTATGTCCCTCGTCGGGAATATAAGCGATTACTTCGTATCCATTCGTCAGGCGAACTTTCGCCACTTTACGCATGGCGGAGTTTGGCTTCTTGGGTGTACGTGTCATAACTTGAACACAGACACCGCGACGAAACGGGCAATTCTCCAAAGCCGGCGAAGTCGACTTCACTTTAATCTTTTTACGTCCCTTACGGACAAGCTGATTAATGGTTGGCATTTGCGATTTTAGTATAAATTCCAATAAGCCCAGTCTCTGCTCCCGAGAAATGGAGGGCAGATATTATCAAAGGCCTTTCTCCATGCAAGAGATTATTTGAATTATTTTAATTTAATTTTTTGTCCCATTATCCTGCAACCGGCTCATCCACTTCAGAAGTTGGTTCTTCTTCAATTTCAGGCGGTTCCACGAGCGGGCTTACTTTAATGTTTCGATGTTTGGGATATCCCGATCCAGCCGGAATGATGTGTCCCATGATGACATTTTCTTTAAATCCACGCAGGTAATCAACTTTACCCATCGTGGCGGCATCCGTCAGCACACGTGTCGTGTCCTGGAATGAGGCTGCGCTGAGGAAACTTTCTGTTTCCAACGAAGCTTTTGTGATCCCCAAAAGAACCGGCGAAGCATCGGCAGGTTGTCCTCCCATATCTTCGACACGCTTGTTCTCACGCTCAAAAATGGTTCGTTCCACCTGCTCACCCCAAAGGAAGATAGAATCGCCAGGTTCGGTAACACGCACCTTACGAAGCATCTGACGCACGATAATCTCTATGTGCTTGTCATTAATCGTCACCCCCTGGAGACGATAAACTTCCTGCACTTCATTTACCAGATGTTCCTGCAATTCCTGAGGTCCGCAGACTTCCAAAATTTCATGTGGCACCACAGGTCCTTCCGTCAATTGCTGCCCCTTCTTGACGTAGTCCCCCTTGAATACAATGACATGTTTAGCAATCGCAACCAAGTGCTCCTCTTCCGTTCCGGAATCCGGATCACGAATAATGATGCAACGTTTACCACGCACACTCGGACCAAAATCAATAATGCCGTCCATTTTTGCAATTTCAGCAGCGTCCTTCGGACGGCGAGCCTCAAACAGCTCGGCAACACGCGGAAGACCACCGGTAATATCCTTGGTCTTACTCGTTTTACGAGGTGTTTTGGCCATCAATGCACCAGCAGGAATCTTGTTGTTTTCATGCACCACAATGTGTGCCCCGGATGGAATAGGGTAATTTGCAAGAACCTCACCATTCTTGGATTCAAGGATCATGATCTGCGGGTGCAGATCCTCCTTGTGGTCAATAACAACCATAGCCTCCTGCCCCGTGGTTTCATCCACCTCCTGCTTCATGGTCACCCCCTCAATGATATCGTGGAACTTCACATAACCGGCGCGTTCCGACAAGATGGGCACATTGTAAGGATCCCACTGAACGAAGGTCTGTCCTTTTTTCACTTTCCCACCATTCTCAACAAGGATCACAGATCCTATAATGATATTGTGTGTTTCGAGTTCACGCCCTTCTTCATCCAGCAACAAAATCGAACCGTTTTTATTCAGCACAATATTGTTTCCGTCTTCCAATTCCACACATCTCAAATCACTGTAAACCACCTTTGCATCGTGTTTGGATTTGATCTGGGGTTGTTTAAAAATCTGTGATGCTGTCCCACCAATGTGAAAGGTACGCATGGTAAGCTGAGTTCCGGGCTCACCGATGGACTGAGCGGCAATAATCCCTACTGCCTCGCCTTCCTTGACTTGGAGTCCGGTGGCCAGGTTGCGCCCATAGCATTTAGCACACAAACCAACATCTGATTCACAAGTCAGAACGGATCGGATCTTGACTCGCTCAATGCCTGCGGAATCTACTGCCTTGGCCTTGACTTCATCAATTTCGTCATTGGCTTTCACGATGACGTTTTTCACGTCACTGGGATCGACGATATCGTCACAAGAAACACGCCCGACCAGACGTTCACTCAGTTTGACTACTTCATCTTCTCCCTCGTAAATGGCTGACACCCAGATACCATTGGATGTCTCACAGTTTTCTTCTCTCACAATGACGTCCTGGGCAACATCCACCAATTTACGCGTCATGTAACCTGAGTCCGCAGTTTTCAACGCTGTATCAGCAAGTCCCTTACGAGCACCGTGTGTTGAAATGAAGTATTCCAAAACAGTCAAACCCTCACGGAAGTTCGAGAGAATCGGTTTTTCAATAATATCCCCGGATGGTTTGGCCATCAAACCACGAATACCAGCTAACTGGCGCACTTGCTGACGATTACCACGAGCACCGGAATCAACCATCAGGTAAACAGGATTATATTCATCCTTACTTTGATTCGCCTGAAGTGTGCGAAGCATCACGTTTGAAATCTGGTCCGTGCAATGGGTCCAAATATCGATGATCTTGTTATACCGCTCACCCGGAGTGATCACACCCCTACGGTATTGATTTTCAACTTCCTGAATCTGGTCCTGAGCTGCACTGATTTCCTGATTCTTCTCAACAGGAATGATCATGTCATCAATACCAATGGAAACACCCGCCTTGGTCGCTTCACGGAAACCAAGTTCCTTCAAGCGGTCAAGCGTGGCGACAGTTTCTTCGTGACCACACACCTTGTAACAATTCCAGATCAGATCGCCAATTTGACCTTTACCGATGGCTTTGTTTGGAAAACCAAGTTTGGATGGCCAGATCTCACTGAAAACGACTCGACCAACGGTGGTCTCGATGACTTTTTTCTCCTTGTCTCCGTAAACGGTGTCCTGCCCGTAGTCAGGGTTGACAAGCATAACGCGTGAATGTGTGTTTAGTTCCCCATCATCGTAGGCAAAAATAGCTTCTTCTTTTGACCCAAACAAACTCAGTCGTTTATCCTTCTTCTTCGGTTCGCGTGGTTCAGCAGTCAGATAATAGCAACCCAAGGTGATATCCTGGGTCGGCGTCATGATTGGCTTTCCGCTGGACGGACTGAAAATATTGTTGGGAGCCATCATCAGGAGTCGTGCTTCCATCTGCGCCTCCACTGACAAAGGCACATGGACAGCCATTTGGTCACCGTCGAAATCCGCGTTGTAGGCTGTGCAGACCAGAGGATGTACACGAATAGCTTCACCTTCAATTAAGACAGGTTCAAACGCCTGAATGGAAAGGCGGTGCAAAGTGGGAGCACGATTCAGCAGTACAGGATGTCCCTTGGTCACTTCTTCCAGGATATCCCAAACCTCAGGAGACTGACGCTCGATCATTTTCTTGGCGGAACGAACGGTATGAACGTAGCCAAGTTCTTTTAATCTTCTGATAATGAAGGGTTCAAAAAGCACCAGTGCCATCTTCTTCGGCAACCCGCATTGGTGCAGCTTGAGTTCGGGCCCGATCACAATGACCGAACGTCCAGAGTAATCAACACGTTTACCGAGCAAGTTCTGACGGAAACGTCCACTTTTCCCCTTAAGCATGTCGCTCAGAGATTTCAAAGGACGATTCCCTGCCCCGGTGACAGCCCGGCCATGACGACCGTTGTCAAAGAGAGCGTCGACGGCTTCCTGAAGCATGCGCTTTTCATTGCGAATGATCACCTCAGGAGTTTTCAGCTGAAGCAGGTTTTTGAGACGATTGTTTCGATTGATGACACGACGATACAGATCATTCAGATCTGATGTTGCAAATCGTCCACCTTCCAACGGCACCAAGGGCCGCAAGTCAGGAGGGATCACAGGCAAAACCACTAGAATCATCCATTCCGGACGAGTCTTACTGGCAATAAATCCCTGATAAAGTTTGATACGCTTGGCAAGCTTCTTACGGATTTGCTTGCTACGCGTTTCGGTCATCGCAATCTGAAGCTCATCAACCTGAGCATCCATTTCGACAGACTCAAGAGCCTTTCGTACAGCTCCAGCCCCCATTTCCGCTTCAAAGGCATCGGAACCATAGGTCTCACGAGCTTCGCGGTATTCCATTTCACTTAAAAGCTGATGCTTCTTGAGAGGTGTCGTTCCCGGCTCGATGACCAGGTAATCTTCGTAGTAAACCACACGCTCCAGTTCACGTGCGGTCATGTCCAGAATCAGACCGATACGAGAAGGCATGCATTTAAAAAACCAGATATGGGAAACTGGGACGGCTAATTCAATATGTCCCATGCGTTCGCGTCGAACGCGGGACAAGGTGACCTCAACACCACAGCGGTCACACACAACGCCACGATGCTTGATGCGTTTGTATTTTCCACAGGAACATTCCCAGTCCTTAACGGGACCGAAAATGCGTTCGCAGAACAAACCGCCTTTTTCGGGCTTGAAAGTTCTGTAGTTGATGGTTTCCGGATTCTTGACCTCGCCTTTGGACCAGGAACGGATCGATTCGGGTGAGGCAACGGTGATACTGATGTGATCCACCAAGTTAACTTGTTCCAACCCGAACAATTCGCGTGTGCTATTTCTGCTTTCGATCATGGGTGTTCTATGAAATCAATTGTTTGCGTTCTGTTCCTCTATACGATTATCCCATCGCCGAGAGACTCGATGGCACTGACCTTAGTTCGGCATCCGGATCAATTTCCTCCGGTTCATATCCCACATTCACATCCATACCGAGTGATTGAATTTCCTTGACCAAGACGTTGAATGATTCTGGAACGCCCGCGTCCAGTGAATTGTCCCCCTTGACAATGCTTTCATAAATTCGAGTACGACCCTGGACATCGTCCGATTTGACAGTCAGAAGTTCCTGCAACGCATAAGCGGCACCATATGCTTCCATTGCCCACACTTCCATTTCACCGAATCGCTGACCACCATATTGAGCCTTACCGCCCAATGGCTGTTGGGTAACCAACGAATAAGGTCCAACGGCTCGGGCATGGATCTTGTCAGCCACCAAGTGACCAAGTTTGAGCATGTAAATATAACCTACGACAACCTCCTGGTCGAAACGATCCCCCGTACGACCATCATAAAGATGAGTCTTGGCATGGTCGGGCAGGTTGGCTTCTTTCAAATAACCCCGCACTTCCGACTCCTTGATACCATCGAATACCGGTGTTGCAAATTTGATTCCCAAGACCCTGGCTGCCCATCCCAAGTGAGTTTCGAGCAACTGCCCCACATTCATGCGAGAAGGAACGCCCAGAGGGTTCAAGACAATATCAACAGGAGTTCCGTCCGCCATGAATGGCATGTCTTCTTCCGGCACGATTTTGGCAACAACACCTTTGTTACCGTGACGTCCCGCCATCTTGTCACCCACAGATAATTTTCGTTTTGATGCGATGAAAACCTTCACCGATTTGATGATGCCGGTTTCCATGTCATCCCCGGATTCAACACGTTCCATTTCTTCATCGTGCTGCATCTGGAGATCATCAAAACGCTTCTTGTAGGCGCTGATGATTTCATTGATTTTGTTGCGAATGGGTGATGGGTCGATTTCAATGCGATCGTAAACACTCGCCAGTTTGCGCAAGAGGGTCTTGGTGATCTTGCGATTCGCTGGAATAATGATTTCACCCGTTTCGGAATTAACCACATCCAAAGGGATTTTTTCACCAAGGAGAATGTTACTCAGGGACTCAGTCAGCTGTTCCCTCAAATCATCATTTTTTTTCTTGTGTTCATCCTCAACCTGCTTGGCATGCTTTTTGGCTTCGGAATTTGTAACTTTGACGGTCCGTTCCGATTCCTTCTTGGCAGAAACCTTCACATCCATCACGATACCGTAGGTTCCGGAAGGAACTTTCAGTGATGTATCCTTAACATCTGCAGCTTTTTCCCCGAAAATGGCGCGAAGAAGTCGTTCCTCTGGTGCAAGTTCGGTTTCGCTTTTAGGCGTGATTTTACCCACAAGAATATCCCCGGGCTTCACCTCGGCGCCAACACGAATGACCCCGTCCAGTCCGAGATTCTTTAGGGCATCTTCGCCCAGATTGGGAATGTCCCGCGTGATTTCCTCCGGCCCCAGCTTGGTGTCACGGGCACTGACCTCAAACTCATCCACATGAATGGAAGTGTAAACGTCGTCTTTGACGATGCGTTGACTGATCAGAATGGCGTCCTCAAAGTTGTAGCCATTCCAGGGCATGAAGGCGCACAAAACGTTTTTGCCAAGAGCCAATTCACCATTCTCAGTAGAGGGACCATCTGCCAGAACATCCCCTACCTTAATTTTCTGACCATTGTGAACCAGAGCCTTCTGATTGATACATGTGGCCGCATTGGAACGCATGAACTTTCGCAGGCGATAAATGCTGATACCATTTGCAGGATCATGCTTCAATTTCTTCTTACCGTCTGGAAGTGTCCCATCTTTCGTGATAACGATCTGATTTCCAGAAACGGAAGCCACCACACCAGCTTCTTCAGCCACCAACACGGCACGTGAATCACGGGCCACTTTTGATTCTAGTCCTGTCGCAACCAAAGGAGCCTCGGTCACCAACAGAGGAACTGCCTGGCGTTGCATGTTCGATCCCATCAAAGCACGGTTTGCATCATCGTGTTCAAGGAAAGGAATCAAACCGGCAGCCACCGAAACCAGCTGCTTTGGAGATACGTCCATGTAATCGACACGATCAGGAGGAACATCAATAAAATCGCCCTTGCAACGGCACATGACGCGCTCGTTGAGGAATTTTCCCTTCTCATCAATTGGAGCATTCGCCTGTGCCACGATGAACTGCTCCTCACGGTCGGCGGTCAAGTAGTCCAAATGTGTCGTAACACGACCGTCGACAACTTTTCGATAGGGCGTTTCGATGAATCCGAAGTCATTCACACGGGCAAAGGTTGCGAGTGAAGCAATCAAACCAATATTTGGACCTTCAGGTGTTTCAATCGGGCAAATACGTCCGTAATGAGATGGATGAACGTCACGCACTTCAAATCCAGCGCGATCACGGCTCAAACCACCAGGACCGAGGGCTGAAAGTCGTCGTTTATGAGTAAGTTCGGCCAGCGGGTTGATCTGATCCATGAACTGCGACAACTGGCTGCGTCCAAAAAAGTCGCGAATCACGGCAGAGAGAGCTTTAGGATTGATCAACTTTTGGGGAGTCATGGTGTCCAATCCCTGATCGAACAATGTCATACGTTCCTTGACCAGGCGCTCTGTTCGAGCCAAACCGACGCGGCACTGATTGGCCAACAATTCACCAACCGTACGAACACGCCGACTACCCAGATGATCAATATCATCCAGAGTTCCCTCACCTTTCTTCAACTTCAAAAGATACTTGGTCGCTGCCACCAAATCCTCTTTCTCTAGAACACGAGAATCTTTGTTCAATTCAAGGTTGAGCTTCTGAGTGATTTTATAACGGCCCACGCGTCCCAAATCATAGCGTTTTGGATCGAAGAAGAGACGTTTGAGCAAAGCGCGCGCATTGGCAGCAGTGGGAGGATCGCCAGGACGCAAACGACGATAAATGTCCTTGAGAGCTTCCTCTTCATTCGTGGTGGGATCCTTTTTGAGACATTTGATGATGATGCCATCATCAATGCTTGTATCGACCACCTTAATTTTCTTGAGACCAAGATTTGCGATTTCACGCACCACGGCAGCGGACATTGGCTCAAACGCACGGGCAACGACGGCACCTTTATCGAGATCAAGCACATCCTCAATGAGTACTTTATTCTGAATATCCTCCAACTTGGCCGCGACTTTGACACTGATGTCTTCGATATCATAGAACAACCGAAGAATATCAGCGTCTGTTCCATAGCCCAGTGCACGGAAAAAGGTGGTCGTTAAAAATTTACGGCGGCGCTTTTTGCGGTCGAGATACACGAACAAAAGATCATTCGTATCAAATTGAGCCTCGTACCAGGAACCACGGTCTGGAATGATTCGGAAAGAATGCATTGTCTTTCCATTGGGATGCTGAGAGGCTTCGAATGCCAAACCTGGTGATCGGTGAAGCTGACTGACAATAACACGCTCGGCGCCATTGATGACAAAGCTTCCTTGGGGCGTGATCAAAGGTAGTTCACCCATGAATACCTTTTCCTCTTTCGTGCCCTGTTCGTCTCTCAAACGAAAGCTGACATGGAGCGGCGCGCCGAATGTTACTCCCTCACGGAGACATTCAAGCCAATCCAGCTTAGGCTCACCGATTTCGTAGTGACTGAATTCCAGCACACATTTACCATCATAACTTTCAATCGGAAAGACTTCATTAAAAACCGCTTGAAGACCAAGATTTTCTCGTTTCTTGGGGTCGATGTCTGATTGAAGGAATTCCGCGTAGGAATCGTTCTGCACTTCAATCAGATTCGGAGGCGTGATAACCTCTTTGATTTTTCCGAAATTGATTCGTTCAGATGTTTTTGATGGCATGGTGACCTTATTGATAACTCAGTTCATGATCGGGAAGCCAGCGCTTACCCATTTATTTTCAGGAGACGAAACAGGTCCGCAGCTCTCAAATGCTGAGTGCTTGCGGACTTGCTGAAACAAGCGTTGACAAACTTTTGTCAAAGGAGCCTCTCCCTGAGGAGAGGCTCAAAATGTCTTGGACGCGAAAATGGATAAATCATTCAATTTCCGAATCCTGACATAGTGATTTATTTCAATTCAATGGTCGCGCCGGATTCTTCCAGCTTCTTCTTGGCGCCTTCGGCTTCTTCCTTGCTCACACCTTCGAGCAAAGGAGTAGGAGCTCCTTCAACGAGCTTCTTGGCATCTGCCAAACCGAGACCAGCCTTGACTTCGCGAACCGCTTTGATTACAGGGATCTTTTTATCACCGGGAACAGATGCCAAAATAACATCGAACTCGGTTTTCTCTTCGGCGGCACTACCACCACCAGCATCACCACCACCTGCGGCGGCGACTGCAACAGGAGCAGCAGCACTGACACCCCATTTTTCTTCCAACTGTTTCACCAAGTCGGCGGCTTCCATAACCGTCAACTCGCTCAATTCATTGATTAACTTTTCCAAGTCTGCCATATATTTTTGGTCGTCGCCATCTTCGGCCCGAGATGATTTAAAACTGCGGCCCGCAGTCCGACGTATTGATTGTTATTGTTTTGTTTTGAGGTTTCGCCGGGATAGATCCCGTCAAAATTCCGTGTAAAATGTGATTTATTCCTTTTCTGACTTGGCCTTGATCACCTGAGCCAGCTGAGTACCAGGAGTGTTGATAAGGGTCGCCAATTTCTGAGCGGGAGCTTGAACAACTCCCACAATTTTGGCGCGCAATTCGTCCAAAGAAGGAAGGTCGGCGATGATTTTGACCTCTTTTTCGTCGAGACGCGTTTCACCCATGAAACCAAATTTAATACCTGGTTTATCGAACTCCGACTCAAAATTCTTGATGATCTTGGCAGCCGCACTGATTTCAGATGCGCCGGTCACGACAGCCAACTGTCCGGTCAACTCGGACCTGAGATCACCTTCGAAACCGGCTTCTTTTGCTGCGATGCTAAAGATTCGGTTTTTGACGACATGTAGCTCGGCCTGGGCTCCATCCAAACGCTGGCGCAGTTCGGCGAATTGGTCCACTTTCAAGCCTTGATAATCCACCACAATAAAGTAGGGAGAGGCATTGAGGCGTTCCAGGTATTCGGCACTGATGTTTTTCTTTGCTTCACGCATGTTGCTTGAATTCCTTTAAATTGGTTCTAGTGGTTTACGCTGCTGCAGCATCCTGTTGCAGTTGCTTGAGGTCGAGGGACAATCCTGGACTCATGGTGGCTGTCAGCGTGCAACTGAGAATGAATGCACCCTTGGCACTGCTCGGCTTCGCCTTGGAAACCGCATCCACCAAGGCTTTGATATTATCAGCCAACTTGTCCGCATCGAAGGAAACTTTTCCTACTGGCACGTGCAAGTTTGCGGTTTTATCAATTTTGAACTCCACACGTCCGGCCTTGACTTCCTGTACAGCCTTGGCGGTGTCATCGGTTACCGTGCCAGTTTTAGGATTTGGCATCAGACCGCGAGGTCCCAACACACGTCCCAACTTACGAACTTCCGCCATGGCTTCCGGTGTGGCAATGGCGACATCGAAATCAACCCAGCCTTCGTTACACTTTTTAATGTATTCGTCGAAACCAACATATTCGGCTCCAGCGTCCCTGGCAGCCTGTTCAGATTCCCCGCCGCTGGTAAACACCAAGACGCGAACATTCTTACCGCTGCCGTGTGGTAGTGGAACCGTTCCGCGAACCATTTGGTCTGATTGACGTGGATCAACACCTAATTTGAAGGCAACTTCCACGGTTTGGTCGAATTTGGTGGCTGGAAATTTCTTAAGAACCTCGATGGCCTCATTAAGAGTGTAACCCTTGGAGGCATCCACCATCTTCAGTGCATTTCTATAACGTTTGCTGGACATGTTTATTTATGCGGTGCAATCGAGCTGACACTCTCCCGCTGTTATTTGTTAGTCTTTGATTTCAATCCCCATACTACGAGCGGTGCCCGCAATAATATTGAAAGCTGCATCCTCGTTTCTCGCGTTCAGATCTTGAAATTTGGTTTTCACAATTTCCATGACCTGATCACTGGTGACCTTGCCCACTTTTTCCTTGTTAGGCATTTTGGAACCCGAAGCAATACCTGCTGCCTTCTTCAGCAACACGGCAGCGGGGGGGGACTTGGTGATGAAGGTGAAGGATTTATCCTGATAAACAGTAATCACCACCGGAATCACCAGACCTGCCTGGTCTTTGGTCCGGGCATTAAACTCTTTGCAAAACCCCATGATGTTCACACCCTGCTGACCAAGGGCGGGTCCCACTGGCGGCGCTGGATTGGCCTGGCCGGCGGGGATCTGGAGTTTGATCATACCTGTAACTTTTTTTGCCATAAATGATTAAGATTTTTCTACTTGCCAATATTCAAGTTCAACGGGTGTGTTACGACCAAAAATATTTACCGTCACCTTGAGTTTACCCCGTTCAGGTTCAATTTCTTCAATAACACCACTGAAGTTAAGAAACGGTCCGTCATTGATTTTGATCGTTTCACCCACTTCGAAATCCACTTTTGGCTTCTCTGCGTCTTCAGCATCTGAAATCTGGGCTTTAATGGATTCGATTTCCTCAGAAGGGGTAGGCGTGGGACGATCTCCCCCAACAAAGCCGATGATGCCTTGAGTTTCCCGAATAAAATACCATGGACGATCGATAATCCGCTGTTGATCATCCAAAAGAATCATGTTGATGAAGACGTAACCTGGATAAAGCTTTCTATTGGAAACGCTTTTTTTTCCACTACGGATTTCCACCACCTTTTCCATCGGCACAAGAATTTCCTGGATGTATTCTTCCATTTCCTCGGCCTTCAATCGCTTTTCAAGCGTATCTTTGACCTTTTGTTCCTGCCCCGAAAGGGTATGTATGACAAACCATTGGTTATTCATGACCACTCTTTATTCAGGTTCAGAGCACCCAATCAAGGATGGTCATCACTACCACGTCGACACCAACGGTGAACAGCCCTACAAGGACTGTCGACACCAACACAACGATGGTGGATCCTTTCAATTCTTGTTTGGATGGCCAGGAGCACTTCTTTAGTTCGTCACGCGTTTCGCCCACAAAGCGCGACAAAGCCATTAGATGCCCTTTCTTCCACAGAAAGGCAAAAACAGCGCCTACCAAAACAATCCAGATGATAAATGAATAATCCACAACGTTCCTATTTATAGTGGCGGAGGGGGAGGGATTCGAACCCCCGTTTCGATTTCTCGAAAAGCGGTTTTCAAGACCGCCGCAATCAACCGCTCTGCCACCCCTCCGATTTTAATGTTTCCAAAAATGGCAGGGCGGGAGGGACTCGAACCCCCAACCGACGGTTTTGGAGACCGCTACTCTACCAATTGAGCCACCGCCCTGTGTTGACAACTTCAGGCGTCATCCTTAATTGGATGCCGCCCTTTAAAAGACCAAAAGCTTGGCGGAAGATTAATCCGCCAAGCTGATTAAACATTTTCTTATTCAACGACCTCAGACACACGACCGGCACCGATCGTACGACCACCTTCGCGGATCGCGAAGCGCTGGGTTTTTTCCATAGCAACTGGAGCAATCAGCTCAACTTCTACGGAAACGTTGTCACCAGGCATCACCATTTCAACTCCCTCAGGAAGTTGCACTGTTCCGGTTACGTCACTAGTACGGAAGTAGAACTGAGGACGATAGTTGGTGAAGAATGGTGTATGACGTCCACCTTCATCTTTGGACAGAACATAAACTTCCGCCTTGAATTTGGTGTGAGGCTTGATGGTGCCGGGCTTGGAAAGAACCATACCACGTTCCACGTCGGTTTTCTTGATACCGCGAAGAAGCACACCCACGTTGTCACCAGCAGACGCACTGTCCAGCAATTTGCGGAACATTTCAATGTCGGTGGCAGTGGTTTTGCGAGTGTCGCGCAATCCGACGATTTCAACTTCACTCATCTTGTTAAGGACACCACGCTCGACACGACCGGTAACAACCGTTCCACGACCTTCAATGTTGAAGACGTCTTCAATACACATCAAGAAAGGCTTGTCGATTTCACGCTCAGGCAAAGGCACGTTTGCATCGATGGCATTGAGGAGATTCTGAATGCATTCTTCACCCTCAGGTTTGGCATCCAAAGCTGCGGTTGCGCTACCGCGCACAACTGCCGCGTCATCTCCAGGAAATTGGTATTTGGAAAGCAGATCACGCACTTCCATTTCGACGAGTTCCAACAATTCTTCGTCATCCACCAAGTCGCACTTGTTCAAGAAAACCACGATGGCAGGCACACCAACCTGACGAGCAAGCAGAATGTGTTCACGTGTCTGAGGCATTGGACCGTCAGCAGCACTCACCACCAAAATCGCACCGTCCATCTGCGCGGCACCGGTGATCATGTTTTTGACATAATCAGCGTGACCCGGACAGTCAACGTGAGCGTAGTGACGCGTGTCGCTTTCGTATTCCACGTGGGAAACAGCAATCGTAACGGTCTTTGAGTCGTCACGAACGGTACCACCCTTGGTGATATCTTTGTATGAGATCGGCGTAGCCAATCCTTTTCGGGATTGAACAGCCACGATAGCGGCGGTCAGTGTAGATTTACCATGGTCAACGTGACCAATGGTTCCTACGTTGACATGCGGTTTAGTTCTTTGAAACGCTTCTTTTGCCATGCGATTTCCTTAACAGTTGTTGTTTATTTCCAATGTTTTTAGTTCAAATAAATGGAGCCCATGACCGGGCTTGAACCGGTGACCTCATCCTTACCAAGGATGTGCTCTACCAACTGAGCTACATGGGCCAAATCATTCTCCACTAGGCTCAGAAGCCCATATTCTCCAGACGACAAAACACCATTCACCCCATCTGTCTTCTGCCGGGGTTCCTGGCGTTTATCTCTAGTTTTAATCTTAGAGTGGGAAGGACACTACCCGCAGGACGAACCTCTGTCAACGGCTTTTTCAGAAAAAAAAACCAACTGCAGCGGTTCTTGAGTAATGCTGTACTGATCGACACAATAGATAGTGCATTTTGAACTGGAAATCAACTCAAAATAATCTTTCCACGAACCACCTTTCACCATATTTTAATCATCACTCATTCAAAGTCCTTAACATACGCACTAAATTCCTGTCATGAATCCAGAAATGAATCGCAGACATTTTATCAAACACTCCTCCACCGCGACAGCCATGTTGGTTGGCTCTGGTGCACTTTCCCTGCACAGCACACATGCTCAAGGCAATACGAGCAATAAAATCCGCGTCGGCGTTATGGGACTGAGCCGCGGCATGGCTCATGTCAATAACGCTGTCAGTCTTCCAAATGTTGAAGTTGCCTATGTTTGTGACGTGGACCAACAACGAATCGACCGTGCCATCGATGTCGCCGATAAAAAAAACGCCCCTAAACCCAAAGGAGTGCAGGATTTCCGCCACATGCTCGACGATAAGGATGTGGACGCCATCATGATTGCCACCTGCAATCACTGGCACGCCCCGGCAACCATTCTCGCCTGCTCCGCCGGCAAGCATGTCTATGTGGAAAAACCAGGAAGCCACAACCCTCAGGAAGGCATATGGATGGTCCAAGCGGCTCGCAAACACAATCGCGTCGTACAAATGGGCAACCAGCGGAGAACCTGGCCAGCCATCCGGGAAGCCATGAGCAGACTCCACGCCGGGGTTATAGGTGAAACCACATTTGCACGTTGCTGGTATGATAACGCACGCGACACTATCGGCACCGGTAAAAAGATTCCCGCACCACCCCACCTTAACTACGACCTATGGCAGGGCCCGGCACCCAGAAAAGATTACAAGGACAACCTGGTCCATTACAACTGGCACTGGCACTGGCACTGGGGCAATGGCGAACTCGGCAATAACGGCATCCACGCTCTGGACCTTGCCAGATGGGGCCTGAATGTCGAACTCCCCAAAAGCGTTTCTTACACAGGTGGTCGATACCACTATCAGGACGACCAGGAAACCCCTGACACAGCCATTGCAACATATGATTTTGGCGGCAAAGGGGCTTCATGGGATTGCAGCAGTTGTCACCCCAGACGTGAAGAAAAGCACGATTTCGTCCGGTTTTATGGCACCAAGGGCTCTCTGGCCATCAACGGGGCAGGATATGAAGTGTTTGATCTGGACGGTCAATCACTTGAAAAACACAGCGACGAAGGCGGGGACCGGGGGCATATGGATAACTTCTTTAATGCGATAAGAACAGGTAAGCGTCCGAACTCCGAGATCGAAATCGGCCAAACCAGCACGCTCCTGTGCCATTTGGGCAACATCGCCTAC
>JAQCFT010000409.1 GCA_027619545.1 Verrucomicrobiota bacterium
TGCTTTTGCCCTGTTTGATTTGCGCAAAGGTCCTTTGCAACCTCTCCGAATCTCGTTTGCGGGCATGTCCTGCAGCATGTTCATGCTGGCAGTCTCGTTGATGGGGGATAGCTTGTTTTACCAAAAATGGAGTTACTGGTTTTTGATTTCTCAGACAGTGTTTCTTGTTCCGATTGCAGGTTTTTTCCTGATATTTGCCTATCATTTTCCACGAAAACTGGCCACGCGCTCAAGGGAGTTGCCTTTCTGTATCCTGCTGGCCAGCCTGATTGAAGTACGTGAAATTTATATTTTTTTCCATCGTGCCTGGGTGGCACATCAGGATGTCACTATTTACTGGCGCTCCCATGTGTCAGACGTGTTCATTTCTCTTTTGTTCTGTTGGGGTGTTATTGTGTTGCTGCGGCAATCGGCTCGTCCAGCTGAAGGGGAAGAGTCTGCGGGTGCGATTCGACGTCTCATCAAACCTGTCAGTCATTCCGAACGACGGGCAAGAAACATGGGAGTGGTCTTTCTTTTCCCAACTTTGTTCACAACACAGCCGACCGACTATCCTTTGATGTCCTGGGTGGTGCTTGTTGTGTTGAGTCTCTTTGTATTGCTGTACTTGAATGAATCGCCGGAGAAGACCTCCTTCATGGTGAAGTTGACCGGTGTGTTTTTATGTTTCAATCTGCTGGTGTTGAGCGTCTGTGGAGGTCTCCTGATCATGAATGCCCGGCGGTCCTCTCTGGAACCGGATCAGCAGGCGTATTCAGTTCATACAAGCAAACAATGGTTGGTTCAGGAGAATCAAAGTGTTGTGTTTACGCCTCTGCAGGGGCAGCCGGGATATCAGTTAGCGAAAACCTCGTTTGATTGGCACGCATCAGAAGGGGAACCGGTTTTCCCGCATGACGAGGAAGAAGGAGGGCAAAATCGGGTCATCTTGCCCTTCCTCTTCCCTTATTTCGGCCATTCTTTTCAGGAAGCCTTTGTCGCTTTGGACGGTTACCTGTCCTTTGATAAATTCGTCAATTTCAAGGTTTTTCGGTATGCTTATGGGAATGCCCCCCTGATCATACCTGCCCTGATGGATGTTGGGGAACGGGATATGCAGCCCGGAGGGGGTGTTTTCGTGGATCGATCTACTGATCAGGTGGTGATCACCTGGCTTGAAATACCTTCGGATCGTCGCCCCGAATTAAAACATTCCTTTCAGCTTGTCCTGTTTCCGGATGGTCGGGTTCGCATGAACTACCGAAACTTGGACTCATTGAACGCGCTATACTATGACGCTCATTATCCGGTGGATATCCAGATGGCCGGTTTGGTGTCAGATGGTATCCGCGCAAGGCCGGAGAGACTGCATCAACGTCGTTGGAATCTTGAAGATCGATTGCTTGTCGGGGTGGAAGGCCTGGTGGAGGACAATACCTTGATGCTGCTTCAGGCAGGTTGGTTTCATGGGCGGACTTTTACCTGGACGCTGTTGGCCGTTTTCTTTCTTTCACTCATCGGGTTGCCTCTGTTTTTTTATCACACATTGATTCGACCACTCCAGTCCCTGGTGGCGGGAGTGGATACGGTGAATCGTGGCACGTTTGATGTGCAGGTGCCGGTGGTGTTCATGGATGAAATTGGTTTTCTGACCAAATCATTCAATCGTATGGTTCAGTATGTATCTCAAAGCACACAGCTACTCCATTCCTATCGAACCCAACTGGAAGACAAGGTCAAGGAACGTACCAAAGCACTTGAGGCAGCCAAAGCGGAAGCCGAGCGGGCCAACGATGCAAAAGCTGCCTTTCTGGCAAATATGAGCCATGAGCTGCGCACACCGTTGCACCCAATCATTGGTTTCAGCCGGTTGGTGGCCGAAGGCAACAACCTGACCGATGAGCAGTTGGAATCGTTGAACATCATCCATACAAGCGGTAATCATCTGCTCAACCTGATCAGTGACATCCTCATTGTCAGCAAAGCCGAGGCAGGAAAGGATCGGATCGTTGAATCAGAATTTAACTTGGTTGAGCTTCTGGATGATTTACGAGGGATTTTAAGCATGCAGATCAAGGAGCGGAATATGCCGTTGGAGTGGCACATTCCCACGGACATGCCGCTTCGCTATCGCAGTGATGCCAACAAAATCAAGCAGATCCTCCTGAACCTTGTCGGGAATGCGTTGAAGTTCACATCCCATGGTAAAGTGGAGGTGAGTGTCCAATGGAGCGATGAACCTCGCCAGATCAGTTGTTCACATATGGACCGTAAGATTCACCTGCAATTCATGGTGTCGGATACAGGGGAAGGCATTGCGCAGGAGGACCAGAAGGATCTCTTCAAACCGTTTTTTCAATCCCCTCATTCCAATCGCAGGCACAAGGGAACCGGGCTTGGTTTGTCGATTTGCAAGCATTTTGCAGACATTCTCGGTGGTTCCATTCGCATTGAAAGTGAATTGACGGTTGGGACGACGGTGTATTTTGATGTCACCCTTAACGCGGTTGGTGAGGAAAAGATGGAATTCAAGCAGTCTGGTTCACAAGACTTGGTAACACTGGATGCAGTTGATCTGGAGCCGGCTTCCGTTCGCATCCTGGTGGCCGAAGATGACCCGATCAATGCCAAGCTGATTCGATCCATGTTGGCTCCAGCGGGATTCCAACTAAAGATCGTTTCGGATGGTTTGCAGGCGTACGAGACTGCCAAGGATTGGAAACCACATTTGATCTGGATGGATATTCGCATGCCGGTCATGGACGGGCGTGATGCGACTCGTGCCATTCGCCAGTTTGTTGAGGATGAAAAGATCGTGCCGAAACCCCTCATCATTGCTCTGACCGCTGATGTCAACCAGATTGAGAAGGAGGAGAAAATGTTGTCGGGATTTGATCGGGTGATGGTCAAGCCCAGTTCCAAGCAAGATCTGATGAACGCGATTCATGAACTGGTACCGCAAGCTGGTGATGGATCGATTTTTTGCACGTGAAGATTCTAATTGTTCATAACAGCCTGAATGACGGCACTTCCATGTCGGGAGTGCTGAAGCACTATCTGTTGATGGCGAGGGCATGGTCGCAAAGGGGGCATCAGGTGGATTTCCTGGTTGCGCGGGCGGGGTATCCTCAAATTCAGTCAATGGCGCCCCAATGTGGATGGGTCTGTTCGGATCGTTACTTCGATGCCAGTCGGTATCTGGATCAGACCTGGCGTTATTTTCCTGCCTTCGGGTTTCGATTGCTCTCGGCCCATTGGCGACGATTGCCCTGTGCCTATGATGTGGTGTATGCCTCCAATTTTTTGATCTTCGAAGTTTACCCTGCCTGGAAACTGGCCAGACGTTACGGCGCGAAGTTCGTTGTTAAAGTACAGCATTTGTTGCATGCTCAATCCAATCGACATTCTCTGTTCGACCGGCTGTTTTTAGCCTCTGAAAAGTGGGCCTTTCGTCTTGCTGATCGGTATGCTGATCTGGTCATGTGCCTGAGTCGTCCTGTTGAGCAGGATTGTTTGAATTTAAAAAAACAACTTGGATTGCATCGCGTCCATACCCGAGTGGTTGGGTGTGGGCTGGATTTTTCGGAATTGGACAGCACTCCCTCTACCGCTCACAAATATGACGTGGTGATACTTGGCAGGGTGCATGAGCAGAAAGGCGTGTTTGATATTCCCGAAGTTTGGCGGCGGATTGTGACTGCCAAACCGGATGCGCGCCTGGTGGTGATTGGTGAGGGGCCTCACCGCCCCCGGTTGATGCAACTGATGCGTGAGCAGGGACTGGGTGCCACCGTCGAATTTACGGGTGGCGTTTCCGAGGAAAGGAAGAATACACTGTTGAAGCAAGCTCGAGTGGGGTTGAGTCTTTCTTTTGAAGAAGGGTGGGGCTTGAGTGTGACCGAGTTTTTGGCTGCTGGGTTACCGGTGGTTGCCTATGATTTAC
>JAQCFT010000037.1 GCA_027619545.1 Verrucomicrobiota bacterium
CAAGCTGAGGAGCAGAACATCTAGGACTGTTCCCAACGTTTGGCGCTGCGTGTGATTAGCCCCATCACTGGCGCTGTGGATTCAGCAATCCTTGGTAAAAGGTCATGTATTCCTCGGAGGTACGTTCCCACGAAAAATCTTTGGCCATGCCGTTTTGTCTGAGCTGATTGAACAAAACAGTATCCTGGTAAACTTCAACCGCCTTGCGGATGGCGCTCTCAAGGGCGGTGACCCCGTATTCGCTGAATTTGATACCATCTGCGCTGGCAGGATCTTCTTCCAATCCAACCACCGAATCATCCAGTCCGCCGACTGCACGCACGACCGGAATAGTTCCATATTTAAGGCTGTATAATTGGTTCAAGCCGCAAGGTTCAAACTTGGAAGGCATGAGAAAAAAATCAGAGGCAGCCTCTATTTTGTGTGCCAAGGCATTGTCATACCCTATTTGGACAGCGACTTGTTTCGGATAATCCTTGGCGAGACGCTGAAACCCTTCTTCATAGTGTGGCATACCACTTCCAAGCAGCACAAACTGATATCCCAGATCCAGCGTGGCATGCAGGGCGGGCAACAACAAATCCCCACCCTTCTGATCCACCAACCTCCCCACCACTCCCAGCAGCGGAGCTTTTCGGTTGGATGGCAATCCCATTTGCTTCAACAGCTTCTTCTTTTGGCGATCCTTGCCGTCCAAATGCGCAGCATCATAGGGATAATCCAGATGAGGATTCGACGTGGTATTCCAGTCTTCATAATCAACACCGTTCAGAATACCCGTCAACTGCTTCGCACGCGCCTGGAGTACACCAGCCATCCCGCAGGCATATTCTTCCGTCAGTATTTCCCTTGCATAACGAGGGCTAACGGTCGTCAGATGATCCGCGAAAACAAGTGCAGACTTTAGAAAGCTCAGTTGCCCATAGAATTCCACACCATGGGGAGAAAAGTAATCACCTGGCAAGTTCGCCAATTCAAAGGCCGTTGAAGGGAAATTCCCCTGGTAGGCCAGGTTATGGATGGTGAAACAGGTCTTTGGAGCAGGGTGCCATCCTCCTCGAAAATGTTCGTGTTGAACATAAACAGGCACCATCCCGGCCTGCCAGTCATGGGCATGAAGGATGTCAGGAGGCTGCGGAAGATATCTTGCCAGATTCACCACTGCCTTTGAAAAGAACATATAACGTTCTGCGTTATCCGAGTAATCCTCGCTTTTTTCCCCATAAATACCCGGTCGATGAAAAAAATCAGGTTGATCGATGAAATAAATGGTCAGGTTTTTAAGCGGTTCCAGGTAATAAACACTGCCTGATACCGTTCGATCGCCCAGCGACAAATCAAGGTCCCATTCAAGAGGTCTGATATCCGGATACTTCTCGAGAATCCCGCGATACAGAGGCGTCACCAGCTGAACTTCATTCCCTTTGGCTGCAAGTGCTTTGGACAGGGCTCCCACCATATCGGCAAGTCCTCCCGTTTTCGAATAGGGAAAGCACTCCCCGCTGGCTTGCATGATTCTCATGATATCTGGTCAAAAGTAGATTGGGATTGGAAACAAGTCTGGACCGATTTCTGGTTCAGGGAGCCGGAATGATATCCGCTCCCAGGTATGGCTGGAGTGGTTTGGGTATTCTAATGGATCCATCCTCCTGTTGATGTGTCTCAATCAAGGCTACAAACAAACGTGCGAGTGCGGTTCCGCTGCCATTCAACAAGTGAGGGAACACGTTTTTCCCGTCCTTGTTTTTGTATCGAAGATTCATGCGCCTGCTTTGATAATCTTCGCAGTTGGAACAGCTCGACACCTCCAGAAAGCTCCCCTGTCCGGGCGCCCACACTTCGATGTCAAAAGTTTTGGCACTGGCAAATCCCATATCCCCCGTGCAGAGCAAAATGACGCGATAATGCAGATCCAGTAGTTGTAACACTTTCTCTGCATTTCCAACCATGGCATCCAGTTCAGCATAGCCTTGGTCGGCTGGAACAATTTTAATCATTTCCACCTTGTCGAACTGATGAACCCGAATCATCCCGCGCGTCCCCACTCCGGCAGCGCCTGCTTCTGCCCGAAAACATGGACTGTAAGCACAATAATAGATGGGCAACTGGTCTTCCCTGAGGAGTTCTTCCCGGTGTATGTTGGCGACGGGGGCTTCAGCGGTCGGGATCAGATACAGTTTTCCCAATGTGGAGGAATCCTGTCCTTCCTGAACCGCATAGGCTTGATCATAAAACTTTGGAAACTGTCCAACTCCGGTCATGCAATCCGGATTGACCACAAAGGGAGGCGACACCTCGGTGTATCCATGTTCCTTGGTATGCAGATCCAACAGGAATTGAATCAAGGCCCGTTCCAACCTGGCGCCCCATCCGGTGTACAACAGGAAGCCACTTCCGGCCAGCTTCGCTCCTCGCGCAAAATCAATCAGCCCCAGTTGTTCGCAAAGTTCAACATGGGTTTTGGGTGGGAATGGATGGGAGACTTTTTCACCCCACTGCCGGATTTCCGGATTATCGGTTTCCGATACTCCGGCGGGGACCGTTTCGTGCGGGAGGTTCGGCAAGGTGAGCAGAATGTCCTGCTGCTCCTCGGTGGTTTGGTTCGCTTGCTGATCAAGCTCCGCAATGCGATCACCTATTTCCTTTGTGGCCGCTTTCTTTGCTTCGGCTTCTTCCAGCTTCTTCTGTCCGATCAAAGCGCCGATTTCCTTGGAAACCGCCTTTCGATCTGATTTTAATTGTTCAACTTCCGTCAGCAAGGCCCGACGTTTCTGATCCAGTTGGAGCAACTGATCCACCTTGGCTTCATCTCCCCCGTGACGGGACGCCAATCGTTTCTCAGTTTCTTCCTTATTTTCCCTGATCCAGCGAATATCCAACATATCCGCGAACTATAATCGTATGCACCAGAAGAAGGCAAGCACCCCATATCGCAGGAGTTCATTTCGTTAAAAATCGCTGAACCCGGCCAACTCAGTTTCATTCAAGCCCGCTCGCAGGTTAGTAGGTGAAGTCGCCTTGCTGAACGGAAATGAAGTCAGTTTCTTCCAGGAAAACACATTGAGCTTTCTCACCATGAGCGAAGCTTATCGGGTGGCGGCTCTCCAATTGCTCAATCAGTGCCAACGCGTTGGGACCTTGACTTGATTTTTTGGATTTCACGTCTGTATGCTGACAAAACAAGGTTCGGGTGACAGCCCGATCCGGAACGGGCATGAGCGAGAAATTTTCCAGAAGAAACCTTTTCAGGCTGCGCATTCGCGATATGGCATCTGCCTGGGGGGAAGCATCCAAAGAGATTGGCAAGGCAATCGCCCCAAAAGTGCGTATCCGCCCGCCTGGAGCTATCCCTTCGGAGATTGCTTTCCTGGAAACCTGCACTCGCTGCCACGCCTGTGCCGATGCCTGTCCTTTCGACATCATTCATATCCTTGGCCCTTTGGCGGGTGATGGAGAAGGCACACCTGTTCTCAAACTCTCACAGGACCCCTGTCATTGGTGCGGTACGATGGACTGCGTCCATGCCTGCCCTTCCGACGCTCTTTCCATGCCCGCCGACAACAAAGTCCTTCCCATCGGCAAAGTATGGCTCAATCAGGAGCAATGCCTGAATGCAGAGGATATGTATTGTGACACCTGCGTCATGTACTGCCCCTCGGATATTCGTGCGATCACGATGGGCGAACGTTTTCCCGAATTGGATGAGACGGCTTGTGTAGGGTGCGGATTATGCGTGTTTCATTGTCAATCCACCCCTAAAGCGCTCCATTGGTACGTTCCCGCCAACAACGACCCTGAGAAAGTCTGATGACAAGATCTGCGTGTTCCATCCATATACATTCGCAACCCGTTTCCTTTTGCGGAGTTTGAACAGTTGAAGTCATTTTTCGATCTCATTATCAGAATGAACACGGAAACCCCAAACAACCCGGACAGTGAATTAGACGCATGGGTGCCTCCTCCTGCTTCCAAGCCTTGGTGGAAGCGTTCTGCCGGCCATTATCCGGGACGCACATGGTACCGGATCGTGTGTCTGGCAACTTTGACCGTGGTAACGTTCAAACTGGTGCTGCTCCCGATTCGCATCACCGGATACAGCATGTTTCCCACCTACCGTGACGGGCAGATCAACTATGCCAATCGTATCTCCTACCTCTGGTCCCGCCCGCAACGTGGGGATATCGTTGTCATTAAGACCACCGGAGAAAAAGTAACGGTGTTGAAACGTCTGCTGGGCCTGCCCGGTGAACGCATCCGCATGCGAAACGGCAAGGTGTTCATCAACGGTGAACTACAGGAAGAAGCATACATCCGGCAGGAAGGCGGCTGGCGATCTCGTGAAATCCTGCTGGGCCCGGACGAATATTGGGCCATTGGTGACAACAGGGCCATCAGTGAGTTTGGGAAAGTTCATTTGTCCAGATTGGTCGGTAAAATATTGTTTTGAAAACAATCACTCGTATCGCAGTCTGCCTGGCTGTCCTCTGGTTGGGGTGGAGATTTTTCCAATTCTTGTTTCCGGATGACACCACACGCATTCAACGTAAGTTGACCAGACTTGAGTCTCTGGTTTCTTATGGACCATCCACTTCAACTCTCGCCCACTTAGCCGCGGCGGGTTCCATTCAGGAAATGTTTGATTCCAAGGCCGAGTTAAATATACGAACCGATGTTGGAACCTGGAATCTGAATGGACGGGATGAAATAAAAACCGCTGTGCTGTCGGCCAGACAACAGGAACCTCAGGGACTGGAAGTCCGCATCACCGATCCCATCTTTGAATCAAGCGGGGATGGAACGATGACATGCATCGCGACTGTAACGGCACAAACGGGAAATTCTCCGGACCCGATGGTCCGTATCCTGGAATTCCACTGGCGCAAGGGAGAACGCAGCCAGTGGTTGATCCAACGCATTGTAACGCGGAAGGATCTTGAATGGGGAACGGAATAAGGGAGAAGGGAAAGAGGGAAAAAGGCCATCCGGCTGACCAGCGCCAAAACGCGCTGCACAGCCGGAATGGATCAAGCGAACAAGCTGGATTTACTTGGCCGATTCTTTGGCCTGTTCCTTCTTGCGTTTGTTGTATGCCTTGCGGCGTTTGCGTTTTTGAACTTTATTAAGTTGTTGTCCCATAGTTTTATTGTTTTTGATGTTTCGAAACAAGAAATCGAGATTATGAATACTCTGAGGAAATCAATCAACATCATTTTCACGGCACTTTTGCTGCTTTCGATCGGATGCAGTTCCACCGGCAGCAAAAAGGACAAAAAATATAGCTTGATGAATTTTCATCTGGAAATGCCGCCCGATGAATCAGGCAGAACCGGCTACGTCCCCATCTATCGGGCAGCTCCCGTGCAGGTCTGTGTTTCCAAAGAAGCTTTCCTCGATGTGGGATACGTGGCACAAGCCAGTGTGGTGGAAGCTATCGGGGGATTCAGTATTCGTATACAGTTCAACGAAATAGGTGCCAAACGGTTTCAGTCCATCACCACTCAAAATCGCGGACGCCGCATAGCCATTTATTCCAATTTTGATGATTCCCGATGGCTGGGTGCTCCCACCATTGATCGAACGGTGCACGATGGCGTCTTTGTTTTCACTCCGGATGCCACCCGGGAGGAAGCAGACCGTATTGTTGAAGGAATCAACAATGTTGCGGAGGAATTGGCCAAACCCTACGTGTTTTAGCACCAGTCATACCTTTAGTTTTTTCTTATGCGGACATTGCTTTGCTTGATGGCATTGAATATCGCGCTCAAGATAAGCGCACAACCGGCTTTTCGCATGCCTACACCGAACCTGACCCTGTTTGACGGACAGACGTCGGCTGCGGAATCGTTTTTCGCCCCCACCCAGTCAGGGCATTGGGAAACCGGTCGCTACGGATGCACCCGCACATCCGGCTGGCAGTTCCACGAAGGCATCGACATCAAGTTCACTCAACAAGACAAAAGAGGTGAACCGACAGATCCCATTTTCGCGACCGCCGGCGGAACCGTCTGCTATACCAACCAACAACCCGGACTGTCCAATTTCGGGAATTACATCATCATCGGGCACCAGATAGAAGGGCTGGAAATATTCAGCATCTATGCGCACTTGAGCGAGATTGCCGATGGCGTGGTGTCGGGCAGAAAAGTGGAAGCCGGAGCCCGCATTGGCACCATGGGGCGCACTTCCAATGCGGGAAACATCGCGCGTTTCCGTGCCCACCTTCACTTTGAAATCACTCTGGCCATCAATGAAGGTTACGCCGAATGGTTTGAAATTAACTCTCCAGGCCAAACCAATGATCACGGTCCCTGGAACGGCCGGAACTTTCTCGGCCTGGATCCTGAGCAGATTTTCATGGAACAAATCAGAAAAGGAGAAGACTTCAGTCTGAAGGATTACATCCAGGGACAAGAGTCATACTTTTCGGTTTACATTCCGAAGAAATCCTTCCCCTGGACGAAACGATACAAACCCCTCATTGTTCAGGCCCCGGAAGTGAACGATGCACGGAAAACGGGATATATCGTACATTTCAACGGATATGGACTGCCTTACCAACTGAGTCCAACCGTATGGAACAAATCGGAACCCCTGGATGTAGAACTCATTCAGGTCAATGGGAATTTATATGATCCCTTCAAATGCCGTCGATTGCTCTCCCTCAAGGGAACGGAATTCCAACTATCGAAGACAGCGTTGAACCTGATTGATCTACTCACCTTCAATGGAGACTGAAAGGCGATCCAAAACTCTCTCATACACATCCGTCAAGCGAATAAGATCCTCTGCGGAAACATGTTCGTCCACATGATGACTGGTTCCGCCAACCAGCCCAAATTCAATCAGCTCACCACAATGAGGAGCGATGAAGCGAGCGTCCGAAGTCCCTCCGCCTGTCGCCCTTGCAGGCTGGATGCCGGCGTATTCCTGAATGACCTCACAACAAATATCAGCAAGCCTTCCCTGCCGGGTCATGAAAGGCAGTGCATCACTGGCACACTTCAGGTCAAAACTCAACCCAGCCTGGGACAATGCCTCCGAGACGAGCTTGTCAACGGCTTCCACCGTCAATCCGGTGCCGTGTCGGATATTGAACTGCACTTCAAACTTTCCGGGAATCACATTGGCCGCTCCTGTTCCCGCTTTGACGTTGGTGATTTGGAATCCTGCCGCGGGAAAATGCGCATCACCCGGATCCCACAAACGCTCCGCCAAAGTATGCAATACCCACAACCCCCGATGCACAGGGTTCAATGCCAGCTCAGGATAGGCGGCATGCCCTTGTTTTCCATGAATCGTTAGGAAACCATTGATCGAACCTCGGCGCCCAACCTTGACTGTATCCCCGAATGTGGAAGCCGATGTGGGTTCGGTAACAATACAATAATCAATGGTCTTTCCTTCACTTGCCAGCCAATCCAGCACATCCTGGGTTCCGTGATTATTGACCGGTTCTTCATCACCCGTAATGATGAATCCCACCCTCATTGGGGAATTACCCCGGTGTTTTTTGATAAAATTTTCCGCAGCGATCACCGAGGCGGCCAAAGGACCTTTCATATCCGCTGCACCGCGACCATAAAGGAAGCCATCGCGAATGGTCGGTTCAAATGGGGGAGAAGTCCAATCCGAAACATCGCCGGAAGGAACCACATCTGCGTGCACACCAAATACAAACAACGGGCCCTTCTCACCGTGCTCGGCCCAAGTATTTGTCACCCCGTCCACATCAAGAGACTTCACTCTGAAACCGCATGCTGTCAGCCGGTTACGAAGAATGGGTTGAGCCCCGGCATCCTCTGGGGAAATACTCGGACAGGCAATCAATTGACTGGCCAATTGAATCGATGGGTGATCTTCAATACGCTGAGAACAGGAATCCATAGGTAATGAAAAGAAAGCATGCAGACTTTTTAGAAAAAAGCTATGAAAATTCCAACGGAAAGGACTTGCCAAATGATCAAATACTCTGAATAAATACCCACCCGCAAGATTAACGCGCGGTTAGCTCAGTGGTAGAGCACCACATTGACACTGTGGGGGTCACTGGTTCGAACCCAGTATCGCGCACCATCTTTCAAATGGACAAATAAACATGCTTGCTTAACGTTTGTTCATGCATCCTATTCAACGTTCTTTCCGCTCTTCGTTCATGTATCGCCGTTGTTTCAAGAATCTGCCTTCCATTCGCCTTGGGATGATCCCCGCCTGGCTCTGCCTTGTCTCCGTGTCTTTGCAGGGAGCGGTTATGTTCACACAGGAGATTGCTTCGTCATATGACGTGACCCACGGACTTCCGTCCAATGAGGTGCACTCCATTTATTTGAATGAGAACGGTCAAATGACGGTCATCACTGATGCCGGGTTGTGTCGATGGACAGGTGATGCCTGGGAAAAAATAACTACAGAGCTTTGGGATGTTGAAGGTTCCAGCATCCCCGGCAAATTGCTCAGGACTACCGATGCTCAGACAACTCAATCAGCACAACTGGCAGATGGCAGATGGGTGGTGGGCAGTTCGAATGGATTGTCGATTCAATCAGGTGATCACCTGGAACCATGGAACGTTTCAGACGGCTTGGGAAGGATCTGGGGAGCCCGTGATGTGCGCGGTGTGGTCGTGGATGAGCAATCACAACTTTGGTTTGGCACATTGGCAGGTTTGGCATGTTTCACAGGGGACGGGTGGAAGTTTTACGAAGGGAAGGATGGCTTGCCTTACAATGACTTCACGCAGTTTGCGGCCGGACCCGATGGAGAGGTCTGGTTTGGAACCAAAAAGGGACTCATTAGGTGGCAGGCCGGCAAATGGGCCTATCGCCAGGGAAAGCGCTGGTTGCCTGATGACGATGTTCACGATCTGACCGTTGATCCTTCAGGTCATGTCTGGGTGGCAACTTCCAAAGGTGTGGGCGTGATTCGCCGGGTTCCAATGACCTTCGCTGAAAAGGCCGATATGTACGAAAAGGAAATTGAGCAATACATCAAACGAACCCCTTACGGTTATGTTTCCGAAGTGACTTTGGGGTCACCTGGTGACAAGAGCGACATCCACTACCACGACAGTGACAATGATGGTTTATGGACCGCCATGTATGGTGCGGGTGAGTGTTTTGCTTATGCAGCTACGGAAAATCCCCAAGCCAAACAACGCGCTCACCAGGCATTCAAGGCGCTTCAATTCCTTCAAACCGTCACTCAATCAGGATCCCACCCGGCACCCAAGGGCTATGTGGCACGTACCATCCTGTCGACTTCATTGCCTGATCCGAACGAGGGACGGTTGGAACAGGACATCCGATCACGGGATGAACACGATTCGCTTTGGAAAGCTTATGAACCCCGCTGGCCCATCAGCGAGGATGGTCAATGGTACTGGAAAAGCGATACCAGCTCAGACGAACTGGACGGTCATTATTTCTTCTATCCTTTGTACTATGATTTGGTAGCCGAAACTGAAGGGCAAAGAGAAGCGGTCCGGGATGTTGTCAGGGATCTGACCGATCACTTGATCGTTCACGGCTATAATCTTGTCGATCATACCGGGACGGTGACACGCTGGGGCGTTTATTCGCCGGAAGGGGTTAACCATGATCCAAACTGGTGGGCGGAGCGTGGTTTGAAATCGCTGAGCATGCTTTCCTATCTGGCGGTGGCGGCGCATATCACCGGGGAAACACGCTACCTGGATCGTCAGAATGAGTTGATACGCGATCATGCATTCGATACCAATGCCTTGATTTACAAAATCCATCGGGGGATTGGATCAGGCAATCAATCGGACGATGAGATGGCATTCATGTGTTACTACAACCTGCTGCGTTACACCCCGGACGGCCCTCTGAAGGACCGCATTCTGTTATCATTCTATGCTGCATGGTTGAACGAATCACCGGAAATGAACCCATTCTTCCACTTCGCTTACGCCGCTCATGCCCGGGGACGTGAGGTCAATGATCCCTGGGGAAGTCACTCCATCGATCCGGGAACCGATTGGCTGGAGGATTCGCTCTTAACATTGAAAGGATTCCCGCTGGACCGGCTCAATTGGTCGAGTCAGAACAGCCATCGTCTTGACCTGGTCCCCCTCCCCGAATCAAACACCATCGATTTGCTTGATCGCGATCAACGTGCTCGCGGTTATCTTGTCGACGGAAAAGTTCTGCCTATTGAAAACCGTCACTTCAATCATTGGAACACCGATCCGTGGACATTGGACTACGGCGGTAATGGGACGGTGCTGGCAAGTGGGACCGTTTACCTATTGCCCTATTACATGGGATTATACCACGGCTTCCTGAAGTAGACCCTTTCAATTCTTCCTCCGCAGGTGGGATGTACGCGAACCACGCTACCATCCCGCTGCGGCATTGAAGGAATTCAGAACATCAAAACAGAACCTTGTCCGAGTTCGTTCGCTGCGCAGGAACATCCCGGGGCTGCTTAATGCAGGGAGACCGTCCCGGTTCCCTTGACGACCTCGCCAATGATCCAAGCAGAATGCTCGGTTCGGCGCAAGGCCTTGAGAATTTCATCAGCGCGATTGGCACGAACCGTCAGGGTCATGCCGATTCCCATGTTGAAGACGTGGAACATTTCTGATTCGCTGACCTTGCCTTCCCTCTGCAAGTATTGGAACAGAGGTGGAATTTCCCAGGAACCCCTTTCAATCCGCACATCCAGTTTCGATGGAAGGTTTCTGGGGATATTGTCCTGAAAGCCGCCGCCGGTAATGTGTGCAAGGGCCTGAATGGCAG
Organism: Verrucomicrobiota bacterium; assembly: GCA_027619545.1. Lineage (GTDB taxonomy): Bacteria > Verrucomicrobiota > Verrucomicrobiia > Limisphaerales > AAA164-E04 > AAA164-E04. Next base: position 10,758 of record JAQCFT010000037.1, read on the forward strand.
GTGTTTTACCTTTGGCGTTGAAGCGTTTCAACAATCGCTGAATCGCTTTGTTATAGCTGAGGTGGACGGCCAGCAAGGCATCTCCGACCCTGCATCCAAGATCTTCCAACTTGGACGAAGGTTTCAAACCGGCCTTATCAAAAAGAATGTTGCGAGCCAGTGAATACCCGTTGGTATGAAGGCCATTGGAGGCAATCCCTATCACCACATCCCCGGCTTTGGTTTTCTTGCCGTCCAACATCGAACCTTTGTCTACCACGCCGACAATGGTGCCGCTGACATCATATTCATCCGCCTGATAGAAACCGGGCATCTGGGCTGTCTCCCCACCGATGAGCGCACATCCGTTGGCTTTGCACCCACGCGCAAAACCACGAATGATGGAGTCGAATACTTTTGGCTTCAAAACTCCAGCTCCAACATAGTCGAGAAAGAAAAGTGGCTCAGCTCCCAACACAAGGATGTCGTTGACGCAATGATTGACCAAATCCTCGCCGATGGTGTCGTGCCGCTTGGTCATGAAAGCGACTTTCAATTTGGTTCCCACTCCGTCGACACTGGATACCAGAACCGGGTTTTTGTATCCCTTGAATCCTGCGGCAAAGAGACCGCCAAATCCGCCGACCTTTCCCAACACCTCGCGACGGTGCGTGGATGCCAGTAATTCCGGCAGTGTTTGCTTGACCTGGTTGCCCAGGTCAATATCCACACCCGCTTTGGCGTATGCACTTTTTGGCGGCATCTCTAGCTATTGGAAGGTTTCTCTTCGGTGGACGGAGCTTCAGGCTCTGCCACATTGGAGGCGCTTTCCGGTTCCGGCGTTGCTTCTTCGGCAGCAACGGGTGTTGCTTCCTCGGTTTTGGCTTCTTCTGTGGAAGTTTCAGCGGATACCGGTTCCGACATTGCTTTCACCTCATCTTCAACCGTTTCGGGACTTCCGCTGGCTTCCTGCTCAGGAGCCGCTCCAGCGACTGGTTCCGCTGTGGGTTCAGAGCTTTTGTCAGCTCCGGACGCATCGGCTGTGGAAGCTTGGGCTTCTCCAGTTTCTTTCGCGGCAGGCTTTTCAGCAGCGGGTTTGTTCTTTTTCTTGGGAGGCTGTTCCTTGGGCTTTTTAGCGGTCTCCATTTTACCGTTGGAGAACTCAATCACATGACCCTGGTGAATCAGCCAATGAAGGTCGGTCGATACAGCTGCTTGCTGAGGAGTCATGGATGGCTCAGTCTTGACTGCTTCGCTTTCCTTGACTTCCGGTTCGGCACTGGCAGCTGCTTCACTTGCCGGTGTTTCGCCGGAAACTGCCTCTGCACCGGTCTCAGGACCGTCGGAAATTGCGGGGGCTTGAGCCGCTTCCTCTATGGGGGGCACCTCAATGGCGGCTGGAGCCTCCTCCGTGGCTTTGATGTCCGTCTCAGCTTTCGCTGGAGCCGGAGCCAGGGCATCCATCACTTTGGCGCGGGTGCAGTCTGGTGTTTCGTCAATGAACTGAACGATTTTCTTGACCGTTTCAGATACCGGTGTGGCTTCAAGGTTCAAGTAATGTGGACGTGAAACAGACACATGGGTGACGGTTTTATTCACCTTGAAAAACTGCAGGCCTTGACGGGTAAACTGTTGGCTCAGTTCGGTTGCCAATTGCAACGGAAAGCGCTTCTGATCCTCAACATGGAATCGGATCAGTTCGCGAATCGGTCTGCAAACCTGCTTCTGAAGGTCGCCTGAAACCTGGGTAGAATTCACACATTCCAAAGCTTCAGCAAGGTGGTGCTCTCGAAAATGTGATTCGACTTCCTCCAAAGAGTGGATCTTGTCCGCTTCGGGGTTAGCCTTATCGGCATACTCGATGGTCCAACTCTGCTCTTCGAGCCATTTTTTAACGACTTCTTCTTCGTGAACGATTTTTACTTTGGATTTCCAATGTTCAAAATCCATCCGGGCAAATCGTTCGCCATGAACCTCCCGCAATTTGGTCTGGTATCCATGGTAGTTTGGGGGTCCCAGCACAATCCCTGAGATGCCACACTGAGCAACAAAACTGAAGTTACCCTTCGGCGGTTCGGCCTCTGTCCGTTCCGAGGAATAGTAATTTTCCAGATATTTCTGGAGAATGTGCTGGATCGCTTCGGACTCATCAAGCCACACGGTGCTGTCAATCTTGCATAGCCAGATTTTTTGCTGAGGCTGGTCCTTCGGCGCGTTTTGGGTGGTAAAACGAATTTGATATCGATCCGGACTCTGAAGAATCAGTCCGGCAATATCAAACAATGGATAAGCTCTTCCCTGCAAGCGAATGCGCCTGGCCAGTAACGCCACGCCTTTGGCCTCGGGAATGATTTGAGTCTTGAGCTGGGGTAAGGAAGCCAGGATTTCCTGACGGCTTCGACGGGGACGATCACGTCGTGGTCCTCCTTTACCCTGAAAATTGCGTCCCTGACCTCTTGCGCCCTGGGGACGGTTGCGCTGCTGTGTGCGATCCCCATTTCCCGGGGCAGTGCCGGCACCGCCTTCACGAGGCCCACGGCGATCTCCCTGATCGCGCCGGGCTCCTCCATCCTGTCGCCCCCTGCCCTGTGGACTGTTTTTATCGCGTCGACGGGGTGGCCCCCCGAAATCATCTCGGCGTTGTCTTCCTCTTCTGTCACCAGAATCAAAATCTCTATCTCGTCCTTCGTACTTGGAGTAAGGGTTTTCTTCTGCAGATTTTTGTGCCCAAGCCGGCAAGAAGGCCGATTCCAAATCCAAATCAAGCTTTGGTGTTGCGTCAGGTTTGCTCATGTTCAATATGATCTATAAGGGGCGTGTGTAAAAAGAAGGCGCCACCTCGCTGGAGAATGGCTATAAGCAAGATCGAATGCAAGCACGCGGTCCATATATTTGAAAAAAATTTACTGCGCGCAAAATCGCCCCCCGGGGGGCTTGCAATAAAACCGGAGCCAGGCGACGAAACTCATTGGAGATGCCTTCCATCCGGCGTCTGCTTCATTCGACGTATAAAAATCGATTCGAGGCCAGGAGTGTTTGTCCCAGGGCGGCAAGTGCGCGTTGCTGAACTTTGTCAGGATGCTCCTTCAGGGCCTTCTGCCAAGTTTCATCCGGATCTTTTTGAAAATGCTCGGCCTGTTCATGGAAGAAGGATTGGCAAAGTTCCATTTCCACCGCGGTGGGCTCATCCGCAAACAGTCGCTCGTATAAACTGCGGACCCAACAGTCCAGATCCTCACTTTCCCGACAAATGACGGTCGCCAATGATTGCGCCCATTCTATCATCTGATCATCGTTCATCAACCACAGAGACTGGGTCGCCACGGTGGTGTGCCGCCTCACTTCACAATTGGGGGTCATGATGGGCAAATCAAATGTGGCCAACATATTCAAAGGTTTGTTTCGCTGCATCTGCACGTAGATACTTCTCCTATGCATGCCATTCTGCCCTCCATCCACACCGGCTTTCAATCCATCCTTGATTTTCCGCACACCGATGACGGTCTTTCCTTCGGGATTTTCCGTGACCGGCAGACTGGCCCCTCCAAGTTCGGTGCTCATCAGTCCCGACACCGCCAACAAGGTGTCTCGTAACGATTCGGCATCCAGGCGTTTCATGTTGGCTCGGCCAAATAAGCTGTTTTCAGGATCAATGTGATGCAGCTCGGGTCGATGCACGGAAGTCTGCCGATAAGTTCTGGAAATCAGGATTTGTCGGATCAATCGTTTTTGATCCCATCCGTGTTCCATAAAATCCCTGGCCAACCAATCGAGGAGTTCAGGGTGCGAAGGAAGCTCGCCAGAAATTCCAAAATCTCCAGGTGTTGTGACGATTCCTCTCCCAAGCAGATGCATCCAGACGCGATTGACAAAGACTCGAGCTGTCAGTGGATGTTCTCCACTGGTGATATGCCGGGCAAAAGCCAGTCGGCGTCCGGTGGTTTTGAGATCCGGGTCATCTGCTGTGAAGTTGGCTTCCAGGCCATTCATTCTGAGCGCGGTCAGTTCACCGGGGTGAACTGTTTTATCAGGGCTTTCTGGGTTCCCCCGGAAAAACACCTTGCTGACCGGTATCTGGCCTGGTTGTTCGGTCGTGGCGAGGATCATTTTCCGGGCTGGTTTGGCGGCTCGGATGGCGGCTACCTTCTCGAATTCCTTTTCAAAGTTTCGGTACGAGGGTGCGTCATATTCGACCAGAAGTCCGATGATGGTGGAGGTAGGTTTCACCATGGGATAAACGTCCAGTAATTCCTTTTGTTGGTCGTTTCGCTCTTTCTGAGGATGGCGGACTGCATCTCTCAGCAATTCACGGAATTCTTCGGGTACGTCCGCCAGTTTTTTCTCCTGAATTTCCAAAGCCACCTGCTCGCGTCGAGCTTTGATGTCGTCTTCCAGTTTTTTGGCTTCTGCTTCAATCCGATCAATTTCCTCCATCACATCGGGTTGAGTCAGATCCACCAACCTCGCATCATGGGTGCGCCACTTCTCCAAGGGAAAAGCGGGGTCAAAAAAGGCTCTGAACCGGTAGTAATCATCAATGCCAATAGGGTCGTACTTGTGATCATGACACTGAGCGCATCCTACCGTAAGACCCAACATGGCGGAACTGACAACTTTCAATGACTCCGCCACCGCGTTGTTGCGATCCATCAGGGTATTGCTTGTCCGGGTGGCATCAGGGGCCATTTGGAGGAACCCGGTTGCGGCAAGCAGTTCTTCATGCCGGGGATTGAAGATATCAATCTCTCCATCAATCAATTCATCCCCTGTTCCATGAAAAACTCATCGATCGGTTTGTTTTGATTGAAAGATTGCACGACGTAATCTCTGAAACGCCACGCATAAGGGCGAACCGGATCGTTCAATGTGCCTCCATCACTCTCAGCATAGCCAGCGGCGTCCAGCCAATACCGGGCCCACCGTTCACCAAAATGAGCGGAAGCCAGATACTGATCAACCAGCTTCCCCCATGCTTCGGCACTTTCATCTCCAAGGAAAGCGTCTATTTCGGAAGGGAGCGGTGGCAAACCTCTCAAATCGTAACTCAAACGCCTGATCAAGGTGCGTTTATCTGCTTCAACCGAAAAACCCACTCCTTTTTGCTCCAGTTTTTCCTGAATGAAGGCGTCAATTGGATGCTCGCTTGCCGAATGGTTTGATCTGGGGATGTTCGGTCTGGAAACAGGCTTGAACGACCAATGGTTGAGTTCTTCAAAAGTATACCTCGCGTCCTCAACATTCTCCGGCTCCGGACGGGCGGTTTGTGCGCCCTGTTGAATCCACTGAAAGATGATGTTTTTTTCCTTCTGCGTCAGCTTCTTTTCACCATCAGGCATTTCATCCGTCCTGATGCGGTCCCATAAAAGACTCTTGTCCGGGGCGCCGGGTGAGATGACCTCCCCTGATTCGCCACCCTGCTTCAACAAACGCACCAGACGGACGTCCAAATCACCTTTCTTGATATCGTCCTCGCCATGGCAATGAAAACACATCGCCTTGAAAATGGGACGCACATCCCGTTCGAAGGTGAGTGCGCGGGATTCCTTCACGGCCGATTCCACTGCAAACATTGGAAAAGACAGCGCCGAAAAAAACATCAGACAGGCTGCAAACCACCTGTAGATCCGGCTGTTGAGACAAACATACGAAATCATGATCTGGATTATCCTGGGAGTTTGAGATATTCAACACTATCTGAGTCCTTACTGCAATGGTGATGTTTTAAATGTGGAGACGCGTGATGATTCCCGGTTCATGAAACGATAAGCATTTGGCTCCATTCTGCAAAGCTTTTGGAGCAGACCATGAGGAGATCAATAGCTTGTTGCTCTCGTAAGGCGCATCTACTGGAATTCGCTGCTGAAACACGATCAAATTCACCCCTCGATAAGTGAAAAACGGTTCTTGAGTTCGCAGACAAGGCTACTTAGGCTGTGGATGTGTTACCCTTTTTGCGCATCATTGGAATCGCAAATGCCGCCTTGTGGTTTGGGGCTTCTCTGTTTTTTCTGGTTTGTATTCGGGGTGTGTTTCAGTCCGAAGAATTGATGCGTCTGGTACCTCACCCATTTTCGGAAGCTTCCATGCACGTTCTGTTGGGCAGTTACCTTACCTTGTTAACCATTTGCTCTTTGGTCGCAATGGGCCAACATTGGGCAGAGCAATGGTATGCCGGACGTCCGGTTTTCCGACTGAGGATGGGCGTATTGCTGACTCTGGTGGTTGTCAACATGGTGATCAAGTGGGTGATCTTTCCGTCCATGACACAACAACACCTCAGAGCCTATCGACCTTCTGCCACTCAACAAGACCTTCAAGAAGGGGCTCGGGCCTATCGGATGTGGAAAACGGGATTTCATTTTGTGCATTTGTTTGTGGTGATCGGCTCATTTTCGCACCTGATGTCTGTCACCCAACGCCATTCCAGTTACAGGGAGCTCGGGATGTACCAATTTCGCGGTTGACAAAATTTTAAGCATCAATGAGAGTGGCCCATCCCATCAAACAGGTTTACCGGGATAATTGGGAGAAAAAATCATGAGCTCTAACGATAACCCATCCTACGGTGGCAAGCCTCGTGTAGACGAAGACACTCTACGGACCGAGAAAATCCAGGTCGAGCGCAAGACATTTATTTTCACCCTCAAGGAGAATCCTAGAGGTCGTTTTTTGCGCATCACTGAGGATGTCGGAGGTCGACGTGACACCATCATCCTTCCGGCTACTGGCCTTGAAGATTTCACACAAGTGCTTCAGAACATGTGTGAAACATATCTGGAAATGCCTCCTGAAGAAGGTGGCATCGACGAATAGTCGCCTCACCACATCACGTACCCACATCGGCCGGGGATTCTGCCCAGACGATGTGTTGTTGGCTTTTTGTCTCCCGGCATCATTTCATTCTTTCAATTCGTCCATCCAGGATTTGGCGATTTGCAATGCCGGCAGAATGCATTGTGAGTGGTCCCCCAGTGCAAACGGATCAATCATTTCGATGTTGGTCTTGCCCGATTGTGTAAAATGATCGTATGCCAGTTGGGAATTTTCAAAGGGCACGGTTAAATCCCCACCACAATGAATCAGCCGCATCGGTGCCTGCGGAGCCCATTGTATCAGGTCATTCTGGCGCAGCAATTCCCGGAAGGGATGATTCGTATCGGTCGAGAACGCCTCCACAAATTCCGTATTCAGCATGGCTTTTGGAACTTTTGGCATTTGGTTCTGCAACTCATCCAGCGTCATGCTTCCTTTAAGGTACTCCCGCACACGAGTCGCATAGGTTTCCGAAAAGATTTCAGCAGGATCGTCAAAAAGGTTATATACCTCATGATAAGCCAGAATGACATACATCAGATAAAACGGGTTGGAATACGGTTGATCGCTCAACATTGTATCGACCAGCACACCCGATACATCGTAAGGCCCCGCCATGGGAATCGAAGCAGTGACTGGCAATTCCTCGGCGTGAAGTGCCTCCAACTCCTGGTGCGCTGCCATGGTGACATACCCTCCTTCCGAGTAACCAAAAAGAAAGAGTTGGTCATTCAGCGTATATGATTCCTGTTCTGCAAGAGCTTTGGCCGCCCGGATCAGATCAACCACGCAGGTGGCGGATGGTTTGGCGATGATATATGGATGAAAACCGGAAGAGTCACCCAATCCAAGATAATCCGGAGCGACACCAAGATAGCCATTGGATGCCATGATGACCGGTACGATCGATTCCAATCGGGTCAACGCGTATCGAGACGGCACATCGTTGCGATCGACCACCGTGCCGTGGTGGTAACTGACCATGGGGACAGGATTTCCTGCATCGGCAGGAAAAGACACCTGACCGGATGCCTGCACCGAGTTTCCCTGAGCATCAACGGTTTCATAAACCACTTTGAAGACGCGTGCGCTCTGCTTTGCTTGAATGGTTTCGATGCCGGCAATGGCGAGAACGAAGTTCAATTGTAGCGCGCTGACGGTGGCGATGGATTCGGCTGAAATCAAACGGCCGCGATTCCCCTCAGACATTGTGGGCGTGGCGATGATCCGGTAAAACCGCTGTGACAGGTCATCACTCAGATGATCGGTCAAACCAAGAATACGATCCGGCCAACCGTCACCATGGGGCAGGGGTTTCCAGTCCCCCGGATTCAATGCATCCGAAAATTCCACCGTGTATTCAAAACCATCGCCCATATCAGGCCATTCCAGGCGGATGTTTTGATCACCCAAATCCTTGATGGATACATTCAGCGTTTGCGCGAAAGAGACCCACCCCATTTGCGCGATCAACAATAAACTGATACCCCGTTTAAACATGTTTTTCATCATACTTGTCATACCTCCTCCACACCTTGACAGTCCTGAACGACTGACGGATGCGTCTTATTGATCAGGCTTGGATTGCAGCAGGAACCCGACCAGATCGCGGAAAGATTGCTCATCGAACAACTCACCGAAATTGTCCGGCATAATGGAAGTTGTCAGAAGCTCCTGTCCATTGATCTGTGATCGGTCCACCGCAAGCTCCTGTCCGGCGGCGTTCACCAGGATTTGGACATTACCTTCGACCCTTCTGAGCAAACCCGAAATTATTTCACCATCCTTGAGAATAAGACGGGTCGGCTGAAACGCGTGATCCATGTTGCGACTGGGCGCAAGAATATCCTCCGTGATCCGGGCGAGTCCCCTGCTCCCTACACCGTCGAGCTGGGGTCCAACCAAGGCTCCCTGTCGGTTGAATTGATGGCAGACACTGCATGCCTGTTCAAACAATGTTTTGCCGTTTGCCAGATTTGCCTCTGCGGTGTCAAAAGCGGACACACGCTGGTCAATGAGGTCTTGAATCTTTTCATCCGGTTGAGGCAGAGCTCTCAAGTTGCTTACAAGCTTGGCGAATATTTCCTCCGACACCGCCGTTTTTATTTGTTGCAGAGCATTGTCGTTTCGAAGCGTCATGGCAGAGATTGATCCCGATACAATCCAACCTGCCACCAACCTGGCGGCATCCGGGCGTGTACTCATTTCGTTGACCATCTCCTGCTGTTGTTTGAGTGACAACATCGACACCATTGAAACCAGATGTTCCGAGACATGCCGGCCTTCCTCAGCAGTGATTGCCATGGCAATGAGGTGTCTCGCTCCTACTGGAATCTCTTCATTGGCAAGGAAACCGATCAATCGCTCGGCCGGATTCGGGTCACTCATCGCACAATAAGCTCGAGCTGCAGCCATCATCACTTCTGAATCGGGTGCGTTTCCTACGATCCATTCCTTCAGCTTCGGTTTCAAATGATTCAACTTCAAATTCCCGGCAAGTTGAGCTGCCACCGACAGCCTTTGACCGAGATCTTTCGGAGAGGCATGGGGAAGCGGGATGATTTCGGGTTTCAATCTCCCAAAGGCGAGCCAGGCATATGCATCACCCCGATCGGCGTCCACAATTTCCAACCTCACCCGTGTTCCGTGAACATCGCTCAAATCCCATTCGACACGTTGTGCGGTGTCATTGCGTGGCGCAAAAGCCTGCTTCAACAACTGCCCCGTCTGAACATCCAGCAAACGCACGACATTTTTCTTTTTCCGTGGTTGGTCAGGGTATCCGTCATGACCGGCCAAATAGAATTCCAGCCGACCTGGCGCTTCAAACTCCGGAGACTCCATGGTGCCCGTATAGCTTTCCCCGCCTGGTGGCAAACTGCAGAGAAAGACGGATGCTTCATCGCCATCCGCAGAGGAACGAGTTTGAAGGAACCAGGGGTTCGGTGTGCGTTTCCGCTTGGGAATCGGACGAAAACTCCAGACTCCCTGCCCTTCTTCGTCTGCCTGCAGAAATTGTTCGGCAAGATGAGTGCCCCACTGTCGAATGGAAGGCGTCAATTCAACTCCCCTGGCCTGTAATCCTTGTCTTACGGATTGAAATAATTCCAATTGAAGGTCGGGATCGCTCTTGTATTTGACGGGAACCAATTCACCCAGTTGATTCAGCCCCGCAGCTGATGCATAGCGGGCAGCATGTTTGAACCCGTTCAACAAGAGAGTCTCATTCAAATCCATGTTTGAGGCTAATCGAATCAAATAATCAGCCGCTCCCTCGTGTTGAACCGCCAGGGCCACATCAGCCAGACGTTGCTGCTCATCGGCCGTCCAACGTAATTGCGCCACCCTCTGCCAGGCATCCGGAGCATTCAATTGATTCCGCAGAGCCAAACGCATGCCGTGGAGCCATTGAGGGTCATCCAATGAAGGCGTTTCGCGCACTTTGAGCAAAGGACGAATATGGTCAAACGAAGGATGCAGACTCAATGCATCGGCCGCAGCGCGCTGCACATTGGTATCATCGTCCTGCAACGCCAGCACCACCCAGTTATCCTGGTCAGGAGACCAACGCTTTCTTTCAGCCAACAAATGCATCGCATGCGTCCGCACCTCCATGGACGCATCATGCACCGCGTCGCCAACGATCTCGTTCCCCGCCATCCCCAACCGTTCCATTACCCAGAGCGCATGCACCCGCTGCCGCCACTGTTTCATCTCTCCCTGATTCCACATGCGGCGCAATCTGCGACCGGCAGTTTCTCCCAGATGATCCGCAAGGTAGTGGGTCGCCAGCATACGTCGGGTGATGTTCGGATGCCCCAATTGTTCGATCACCCCGGCCAGCGGCATGGTGGTCAAGTTTAACAATCCATGCCCGTCGGCAGTCCTGCCGGGAGCGCCTCTGTAGGTGAGCTTCCAGATGCGGCCCCGTTCGCGATCTCGCTCGGGATGCTTCAGGGGCACTTCGTAATGTCCGATGATCTTGTTGTAAAAATCCGCTATGTAAAGTGCCCCATCCGGACCCAGCTGAAGATTGACGGGACGAAACCAGGGATCGCTGGTCTTGACCAGGTCCGGCATTTCCACTGCCTGACGGGAGGATCCTTTCGCAAGCAGGATATCGCGATTTAAACGGCTGGTCATCACGTTGCCGATGAACACATTTTCCCGATATTCCATCGGCCATTGATCATCATCGTAGAAGACAATCCCGCAGATGGCGGTGGATCCATGTGCATGCGTCATGAGTGCCGGAGCAAACCCCAATCCGTCATGCGGCTTTCCGAAGCTCGGATAGTAAGCGCCCCGTAGCAACTGATAAACAGGCGCGCTGTGACAATCGGCCGTATAAAAGTTACCGAGCGGATCCAGGCACATTCCGAACGGATTCACCTGCCCGAACGTGTGCTGTTCGACACGGCTTCCATCCAGTCGAACGCGATAGGTGTTGCCGGAGTTCATGACAATTTCACTTCCATCACTACCGCGGATAGTGGTGTTGTTGTTGAATCCGTGTGTCGCGTACATCCACCCGTCGAACCCACGAGTGAAGGAAGAGTTCATCCCATGCGTGTCCCGTTCCCATCCGAGCGGACCGTATCGCCTTTCTTTCTTATCGGCTTTCCCATCACCGTCCGTGTCCTCAATCCACCATATGTTGGGAATACTCCACGCGAATACTCCGTTTTTGTAAGGATACAATCCAATTGGTATATTCAATCCGCTGGCAAACGTGGTGACCTCATCATATTGACCGTCGCCATTGGTATCGTTCAGGACCTTGATCGAGTCCCGTCCTTCCTGATCCAACGGTACGGGAAACGGGTATTCCAAGGTATCCGTCACCCATAGTCTGCCCTGATGATCAAAGGCCATGTTCATGGGTTTTGCGATCTCCGGCTCTGATGCAACGAGCTCTATTTCAAAACCTGGTGGCAATTGAAAAGCAGCTTTTTCCTGCTTGGGTGTCAACGGGTCGGTCGGTCGGACACCCGCACTGAAAGGGTCTTCGGCTGCACTCAATGCCATCGTTGAAAAGTACGATGCACAAGCAATCAGCAAACTGTAGCCAGTAAACTGAACCGGTAGGGCTAAACGCATGGATTGATTCATGAACAAAGACTGGTTTATTGAGACGGAGGTTGTGGACGCGCCCCCGATTCTTTTTCTTGCGGGCGCGTTGTTTGAGTGGGACGATTACGGTTTTCTTCTTCTTGCTCCAGCCGTTTGATGTCCGGAAGATCGGTTCTCCGGATTTCCAGGATCCTGTTCATGATCAAGGAAGCGATCAACGCCAGTAACAGCAAAGGCCAATTCGTTTTTAAAAATTTAAGCATGATTGAATATCAGTTCGGTCAACTCGAAAAAACTTCGCCAAGCGACCCAATCTGCAATCAAAAACAAGGATTATTCTGACTCTCCTGCCGCCCAACGACAGAGCCGTTTCATCATTTCCAAATTATCATCATTCTGGATAACAACCCCTCCCAGACCTTTCCCATCCAGTACCGAATTGATTATCCATCCCGAATCAGTAACCGCCACCAATCGCCCTCTTCCATATTGTGCCCCTGCCAGCAGCACACCCACGGCATCGCGTTTGCCTATTGGAGGGGCTTGGTTCAAATCATTGAGAACAGCCCATCTTTGAACCCCACGGGCATGGGTCAGTTGAAT
>JAQCFT010000038.1 GCA_027619545.1 Verrucomicrobiota bacterium
CGATTGCGTGCATCGTGGGGAAGTCGGTTCCAGATGGTCGGATCCAGCGCGGCCTCGATGATTTCCTTTCCTTGATTCGATGTGGCGGCATTCAACACCAGATCCAGCAAAGCATTATCATGAAGATCGACCGCCTGATGGAGATTCCAAACCCATCGATCCATACCGGCCAATACTCGAAAACGCTGAAGGACTGAAATTTCTTCATGGTTCAAATGCTCCATCGGATATTCTTCCAAGCGCTGTCGTACCGATGGCCATGCGGCCGCTTGTTCTGGGGATCCCCACCCAAGCCAGGGCAGGTCCGGGTTTGCTGCGGGTAGTTTGCCGGAACCATCCATGCCAAGCAGGAGCGCGGCGAAAAGTATGGCACTGTTTGCCGGCTGGTCATATTGTTCGAAAAATTTTCGACTATTGAGATCATTTGCGCTAAATCGCAATCCGAAACCAGAGGCTGGTTTTCGCTGTATCAAGTCTGATATGAGTTCGTTCGAATGGGAACCATCCAGAACGGCCATCCTGGAAAGATCTTCCACCGATGTCAAAGCTCCAACTTTGTTGAAGACCGCGAAAGAAGCTTTTAGATGATCAGTTATGTAATCATCGGTATGGGGGAAACGGTATATTTCTTTCAAGATATCTCGGTTATAACCGGAAGAAGCATTGAAGCAAGCTGCTCGGATCCATTCGGAATCACAGTGCTGAACCAGGAGCCTTCCCAGAAAAACCGAACGCAGGGGATGATCCCAGAAGCGTGAAGCCATGCCGAGCTGGAACAAATACCCTAAATTGTCAGATAAGTGTGGATTGTGTTCCCGAGGAATGTAGGGGAAATGCGAATTGTAAAAAATGATTTCAAAATTCGTAAGCTTTGGAAATCCTGAGTCCGGTTCTGTTTCAATAAAACCAAATTTTCGTGAGGAGGCTTCCAGGGCAGCATCATATTCCGATTGAGTGAGTTGGATGTTGATCGAGGTGTTTGTCAAATCGTTTGGCGTAGTCCAGCACTTGTCGCTCTCATCAATCAGATGTGCGTTTTCACGGAAAAGGAGCCACATGTACCCATCTTCATGCAAGGCGAGGGTATGGCTGTCTTCAATTTCAAGTAGAACGGCTTTACCAATTTTCTCATTGTTCAGTCCTTTTACGATTTCCCTGAATTTGGTTTCCTTGGCCCATTGGTTTTTGGCTTTAACGGCTGATTTCATTTCTGATACAGCTGAGTAAAAATCGTTTGTTTTAAAGTCGATGATTTGACGCTCAAATGTTTCCTTTGCCCGTATCCGATAAATCCGCCCCATACTCTTACCAGATTCAAAATCCGTTCGCTTTCTTACTTCCTGAGGAAGGTAGTCCGGGTGCTCGATGGTTTTGCGTCGCATGTCGCAGACGTATAATGCCCCGTCGGGCCCCGTTGTGAGAAAGACAGGTCGAAACCAGCGATCCGTGGACGCCACGAATTCTGTCCGGGTGTTTTCGCGGCGGGCTGCAAAGCTTGGGCCTTTCGGAATCAATTCATCAAAATGAATCAGGTTGCCGGTTGGGTCACAGGAAAACACGTGGCCAAAGTAACGCTCGGGAAGTCCGTTGCTTTCATAGATCGTCACGGCGCAGGCTGCAGTAAAGGTTCCTGCATGCGAATCCGCGGTGGTGAGGTGTTGTGTCAACGGGTAAATGCGCGCGCCGGCGTTATAGCCTTTAAGCAGATCATCCAGTCTTTCTTCTGGGAGGTTTTCCACCGTTTTGTTGAAATGGAAATGCGGGTTGGCTCCCCAGGTGGTGTCTTCGGTCATGATTTGCTGGACCTGAATGCGGTTCATGCAGATGAAACGGTTGCCGAAACGATCGAAATCCAGTCCGAACTGTGATTTGCCTGTGGTGGGTTTCAGGCGCCAATCGTAGGGATGGAAACGCAAGTCATGTCGGCGCATGTCCACGGTGTACTCCTCTTTTTGCCAGGGCGCTTTGACGCGTCCTCCGCTCAGTCCGCCTGCCAGATAGATCCAACCGTCCGGCCCCAGCGTTGGATCGTTGACGCGCAGTTGGGTTGATCTGGAAGTGTCGAATCCGGTCAACAGGACCTGCCTGATGTCGCAGATCCCGTCTCCATCGGTGTCTTTCATGAAGAGGACATCGGGCGCATCGGTGACGATCACACCATTTTCCCAGGGCAGGACGCCGTTTGGATAGTTGAGGTGGGAGGCAAACGTGGATCGTTTTTCGTAGTAGCCGTCCCCATCCAGATCCTGCAACAACGCGATAGTGCCTGCGTTGCCGCCTTCGATGGTTTGTGGGTAGCCACGGTTTTCCGCTACCCACATGCGTTGATGTTCGTCGAAAGCCATGGCCACTGGATCGATCACCAGGGGTTCGGCGGCCACGCATTCAACGATGACATCGTCGTTGGTTTGAAATTCGGACAGGTCGATGGGGGACTGTGCCCCCAAGCAAATGTGCAAACAGCAGGACAGGAGGAAGAGAGAAACCTTTGCCTGAAAATGGATGCGAGCAATCATGACTTATGTCCTTTGCCTGATGTTTTTGTCATCTTAGCTCCTATGGATGGAGTTCGCTCAACATTTCCTGAAGGTTTCTTACGATCTTCAGCGATGCATCCTCTTCAAGATAACTGCTGCGAGCCCGCCATGTTTCGTATCCGCCCCAGGCATGTTGTTGGGGCGTTGGCAGGTAGCCGTTGTAACCATTGGCAAGCTCGACGACCATTTGCTGTTTGAGTGGTGATTCGGTCTTTAATTGAAGTCCGATCTCTACAAATGTTTCCGTCGGGAGTGATACGATTCCGAAATCGCCCACCCGAACAGCCTGCAACTTGACAGCGACTTTGTCAGGGAAATCACGCAGCAAAAGGGATTCGCGTGCGTAGATTTCCGCTTGCGACCATTGGCTCATGTCCTTTTCTTGTGCCTCCTTCAGGATTCGGTGGATGCGATCCCATTCGTGATCGGCCGCCTTTCGCACGCCTAATTGTATTTCCCGCTCTCGTATGGAAATGGGCAAAGAGTCCTTCCATTCCATCTTGCGAAATCCTTCATTCACCGAATGGGCTACGTCCTTGGCGACAAATCTGATTTGTTCGTACAGATCCTTGCGCGGCGGGGCCGTTGTCAGTCCGTAGTTCAAATTGTTGATATCTCCGCTCGCCCCATTGGAGAGTATGCCGACAAAAGGTTGATCTCCGTATGTCTCCTTCAACATGCCGGCAAGTTCATTGGCAAAGGCGCCAAAGTAATCTCCTGATAATCCTCGAACGCCTCCCACGTAGTGCAGACTGTAGTTTGCGTAGATACATATGGGGGAACCATTCTTTCGTAAGGCAGCCAGGATATTGATTTCCGGGTCACGCGGTCCGGCCGGGCGTTCAATGTCCGGGTTTCCATAACCAGGATTCATACGCACGGTGTCGGCTTCGGAGCCAAAGGGGTTTTCGTAGGATGTGCCACCTTTCAGATGCCAGCGGCGGTTGAACACATGGCGATCGTTTTCAATGGAGAACCATCCGATCCGGGCGGGCTCGAGTTGATGAAAGGCCTGAATGATGCCCTGGGCTGTCTTTTCCACGAGTTCGGGGATGTATTCCGATTCCGGATCATTGAGGAAGAGTCCGGTCAATGGTGGTGCCGAATGCGTGTGGGTGGCTGAAAGCAGCATGTGAGAGGTTGGGATGCCTGTTGCTGTGGACGCCTTGGACTTGATCGCGTCAAATACTTCCCTTGGTATCACACAGTTGTCGATCGTTCCGATGACAAAGGTTGTTGCATCGTTTTCAATGATCATCAGACGTGCCTTGAGAGGATCATGGATGTCGGTTGCCTGATTCGGGCGCATCGATCCGGCCATGCGTATGGGTAAATAAGAGGGGGTGACATCCATCGCAACGGCCGAGGCTTTCAAGGAGGCTTCCATTGTTTGAGTTGCCGACAAGATACCCAAAAGAGAGAGCATCCAGAATAATGAACATGGCAAAAGGCTGGCCCTGTCGGGAGCCGGATGCGTTTTTAGGTCTTGTGCATTCATAATCTAAGATTCGGTTTTCTTGTCATCCTGTTCTTTTTGTGGATCGGGTTTTGGCCGGGGTGGAACGGTCAACCATAAATGGTCGATCTTTCGATAAACCTGGTCCATGTAACCATTGGGCACCCCGTTATTGACGGATGTGGTGACGGTGATTTTACCTGCTGGATACCGGTTATTGGATTGATCAACATCGACGCCTACGATCTGCAGCTCACCCTGGAAAGGTTGGCTGGAAGGTGCGGCGTGCAGGAACAACTTGATGCTTTTCTTGGTTTTGTCCGCAAAGACGGGAGAACAGGACACTCCGGGCGGCAGTAATCTAGCTTGAACCTTGATGTCCGCATCATGATTGAAATCACGCTGGATGGTTACTTTGATTTCCGTTGATTCCCCTGGTTTCAAGGTGAATTCCGAGGCATCAACACTGAGTTCACAACTCGGTGATTTTGTTTCTCGAATCAAACGGTAAATATGATCCTTGCCCCCGTCATGTGTCAGTGAGGTGACTTGCAGATAACAGGTTTCTGCTGCCGGGGCTTTCCAGTCGATGCGTGGATCGCCCAAGGTGGCGCTATCGTCATCGGATTTGAGTTCCTTTTGATCCTTGTCAAAAAGTTTCAGAGTCAGATCACAGGGGTAACCCAGGCGGGCGGATTGGATCTCGAATCGATACCAACGATCCTTTTCGGCTTTGAAAGCAAACCAGTCCACATCTCCCGGATGCTGCAGGATCCCACTTCCATGTGACACCAGAAAGGTGGCCGTTTCCGCCGATTGATTGGGTTCCTGTTCCGGAGAGACTCCGGTTGCCTTGATGAGGCTTTGTTGCAGATCTGTGGTTAATTCCAGGCTGGAGAGCCAAGCGTTGTCACCCGGGATTTTGTTCAAATTCCAACCATGCAATTGGAGTGATTGGTTGGGATCATTACCCGGTAGATCCATTGTGCGCACATAGGCCTGATGCGTCAACAACAGGCGGTAGATGTATCCACTGCCACCGCCCAGGCGTTCACTTGAGGTGGCGGGGTAGGGGAATCCCATGATTTGAATCCAATAGTTGCCGGTTTTGGGAGCTTGAAAAGCAATTCTTGGGTCCAGGTAATAACTGTCATGATTCCAAGCCAGCACCCGATTGACATCGTCCAGGACACGTATCAAAGGATCGGTGGTGGAACCCAGCACGTAGGCGTCCATGCGGGCTACCATGGTTTCTCCCTCGTTCAGGTGCACTTTGAACGTATCGACATCCTGGCCGCGCTCCATCTGGCCGTGAATAAGGCAGGGGAGCCGGGGGATTTGGGTGGATTCCCCAATATGGTCATTGGGTTCCGTCTCAAGATAACCGGTTGTTTGGCTGACAATGAAATAACGTGGAATCGAAGCACCATCTTCATTGAAGAAACGAACCAGCCTGGAACCCTGTTTGGCATCCGAAGCCACTTCCACGTTCCATTCCCCTTTCTTTTCAGTGGGCGAAAATACAACCCCATCACCGGAAACCCAGCATTGTGGCGGCCAAGGTTCAGCCTTTCCGATCGCCTTGACCGTGACCGTCTGGCCGATGCCTGCACCAACAGGAAACAAATGATCCAAAGCGGGTGCCTCAGCTGGTGATGAGTTTGTCAGGAAGACGTTCAAAGCCAGGGCAAAGGCCAGGTAGCTCCGCAAACAGTCAAATTGGCTATTGAAAAACATAGATCGGGTATGGACGCATCATAGACCCAGCCCGTTACATGCATCAAGTCGTGAGTTGGCTGGTTTTTTGAAGGATGCGAGCTTGGGACGATGTTTCATTTGAGGCCCCCGTGCTTTGTTCCTTCTTCGCTTGCCTTTGCGTCATGAAATAGGAACAATAGCCGTTCTCGGTTGGTCCCAGGGACTATCCGTTGAACCGTGAACCTGAAATTGAATATATAATCTATGAACACAACTCCCATTCGTGTTGCGGTGACTGGTGCCGCTGGTCAGATTGGTTACTCACTCCTTTTCCGGATTGCTTCCGGTGCGATGTTTGGCCCCAAACAACCCGTTATACTCCACTTGCTTGAAATTGAACCGGCACTTCCTGCTTTGCAAGGTGTTTGTATGGAACTGGAAGACTGTGCATTCCCCCTCTTGAAGGGCATTGTTCCCACATCGGATCTCAATCAAGGTTTCAGTGGTGTCAATTGGGCGCTCCTGGTGGGCAGTGTGCCTCGTAAGCAGGGCATGGAGCGCCAGGATCTCCTGGGC
The DNA here is from genome assembly GCA_027619545.1 of Verrucomicrobiota bacterium. Lineage (GTDB taxonomy): Bacteria > Verrucomicrobiota > Verrucomicrobiia > Limisphaerales > AAA164-E04 > AAA164-E04. The sequence goes on from JAQCFT010000038.1 coordinate 6,268, forward strand.
ATCAACGGTAAGATTTTCATTGGTCAGGGACAGGCCATTCAGAACAACGCTGCTTCGGATGTCAGGACGGTTGTGGTTGGGAATCCTTGTAACACCAACTGCCTGATTGCCATGAACAATGCCCCCGATGTGCCTCGTGACCGTTGGTTTGCCATGACACGCCTGGATGAAAACCGTGGCAAATCCCAGTTGGCCAAAAAAGCAGGCGTGGATGTGACGGATGTTTCCAACCTGGCTGTCTGGGGAAATCACTCTGCGACCCAGTATCCTGATTTTACCAACGCACGGATTCAGGGCAAACCCGTGATCGATGTCATTTCGGACCACGCCTGGTTGGAGGGTGAATTTCTCTCCACCGTTCAGCAGCGTGGCGCGGCGATCATCAAGGCGCGCGGGGCATCCAGTGCCGCCAGCGCGGCCAACGCCGTGGTGGATACCGTGGCATCCATCATCAATCCGACATTGAACGGGGATTGGCACAGCGTATGCCTTTGTTCAGATGGTAGTTATGGGGTTGAGGAAGGTCTGATCAGTTCCTTTCCTGTGCGCAGCCGCGACCAAAAAATCGATGTGGTCACCGGCCTGGAAATCAATGCGTTCAGCCAGTCCAAAATTGATGCCACCGTCAATGAACTGAAGGAAGAGAAGGCGATGGTGGCCGATCTTCTGCCCGGAGCTTGAGCATGTCCGAATTTGACGCCCCTGTTTCCGAACTGGCGAAGCATCTGGATTACACATTGCTGAAACCGGATGCCACCCTTAAGGAAATCCGAGCCCGCTGTCAGGAGGCAGCGGAGCTTGGGGTTTATGGTGTCACCGTACACAGCTCGAGGGTTGTAGCGGCCTCCATGGTTTTGGATGAAACTCCGGTGAAGGTGACGTGCGTGATCGGTTTCCCGTTTGGAGCCATGGATTCGGATGTCAAACGCTACGAAACCGAAGCCGCCGCCGACATGGGAGCACAGGAGTTTGCGCTGGTGATCAATCCCGCCATGCTCAAGGATGGCCGGCCAAAAGTGTTTTTCCGGGAATTGCGTGATGTGGTGGAAGCGGCTGAAGTGTGTCCGGTGAAGGCCGTGTTTTGTCAGGGGTTGTTCAGCGAACAGGAGGCACAGGATGCGGTCGAAATGGTCAGGGAAGCCGGGGTGCGAACGATCGAGCTGTTGGGCGGCGTACGGCCCGAGCCGCTGGTTCCTGAAGAATTCCTCAAACTGAAGAAACATTGCCCAGAGGGTATGCAGTTCAAGGTGACCGGTCCGTTTGTGCGCCAGAGCGAGGTGTTGGGATTCCTCAAAGCAGGTGTCAACTGGGTAGGCACGCCGGAAGCTCGCTTGGTTCTGGAAAACGACGAATTGGACGAACCGGAGCATACTCCTTTTCGGTCCTGACAAAAAAAAATAGACAGGCCCTCTTTGGGTGTTATAGGGTTTTCCTTTCCGAACAAGACAGTTAGAGAAAAGAACCGGCATATGAAAGAAACAGGTTACAAAGACTATTTGTGGAAGGATTTAACGGCGGGGGTGGTGGTGTTTTTGGTGGCTCTACCCCTGTGCCTCGGGATTGCGCTGGCTTCCAATGCGCCATTGATCAGCGGACTGGTGGCCGGGATTGTGGGCGGCTTGCTTGTTTCCTGGTTGAGCGGATCGCACACCAGTGTCAGCGGCCCCGCTGCGGGCCTGACGGCGATTGTGTTTGCCCAGATCACCAAACTGGGATCTTACGAAACGTTTTTGTGTGCCGTGGTGTTGGCCGGGGTCTTTCAAGTCTTTCTCGGTTGGATCAAGGCTGGTTCACTTGCAGCTTTCTTTCCGTCCAGTGTCATCAAAGGTTTGTTGGCTGCGATCGGGATTATTCTCATATTGAAACAAATACCGCATCTCTTTGGGCATGATCCCGATTGGATGGGGGATATGTCTTTTATTCAGGACGACGGCAAGAACACCTTTTCCGAAATTCTCGCAACGACTTTCGATATTCACCCGGGGGCGACGGCAGTTGGGTTGTTGTCATTGATCCTGCTGGTGGTATGGGACAAAACCCTGCTCAAAAAAATTCCCGTTCCTGCGCCCTTGGCGGTTGTTGTGTTTGGCACTCTCCTGTCGAAGTTGATATCGCCGATGGGAGGGCTGATGAGCATCAGCGCCAGTCATCTGGTTCAGGTGCCGGTTTCAGATTCTCTGGGAGCGGTGATGGATTCTCTTGCTTTTCCGAATTACAAGGCATTGTTGAGCGCCAATGTGTTGGTCGCGGCTTTGACCATTGCTGTTGTTGCCACTTTGGAAACCTTGCTCAATCTTGAGGCTGTCGACAAGTTGGATTCCAAGCAACGTGTTTCACCTCCGAATCGTGAATTGATGGCGCAAGGGGCTGGCAACATGGTTTCGGGTTTGCTTGGAGGCCTGCCCATCACATCGGTGATCATTCGCAGTTCCGTCAATATCGCTTCAGGGGGACAGACACGCCTGTCATGCTTTTTCCATGGTGTCTTCCTGTGCCTGACGGTGTTGTTTGTTCCGTCCGTTTTGAATCAAATTCCACTTTCCTGCCTCGCGGCCATTTTGATGGTGACCGGATTCAAATTGGCAAACCCACAATTGTTCCGGCGAATGTGGAAAGAAGGGGTTCTCCAGTTTACCCCGTTTCTGATCACCATCATCGCCATCGTGCTGACAGACTTATTGATCGGTATTGTTGTAGGGATGGTGATTTCGATTTGTTTCATTTTGAACAGCAATTTGAAGCGTCCTTTGAGGAAGATTCATGAAAAACACGTGGGCGGAGAGGTTCTGCGCATTCAGCTTTCGAACCAGGTGAGTTTTCTTAATCGAGCTTCACTTCTAAGGACCTTGAACGAAATTCCGAACGGCAGTCAGGTGGTGATTGATGCGCGGGACTCGGATTATGTGGACCCGGACATTTTAGATCTGCTGTCGGATTTTGAACAGCAAACCGCTCCCGCGCACGATTTGAAACTGAGTTTGATCGGGTTCAAGGACCGGTACAAGCTGGAAGACAAGGAGCATTACATTGATGTTTCGACGCGTGATATTCAGGAGAAAGCCACACCTCAGCAGATCTTGAATCTTTTGAGAGAAGGCAATGAGCGCTTTGCGCGCGGAGAGAAGTTGTCACGCGATCTCATCAAACAGAGAGACGCCACTTCCCAAGGACAGTTTCCGCTGGCAACGGTGTTGGCATGCATGGATTCTCGAGTGCCGACCGAACTGGTGTTCGATCTGGGGATTGGAGATCTGTTCAGTGTTCGTGTCGCTGGAAACATTGCCTTCAACAAATCGATCGGCAGTTTGGAGTTCGGTTGCGCTGTTGCCGGAGCCAAAGTGCTTGTCGTTCTCGGTCATACCAAATGTGGGGCCGTGAAGGCCACCATTGATTTGGTTGACCAGGGTAAAACCGCGTTGCAGGCCACTGGGTGTGAGAACCTGGATTCCGTCACAGAAGTGATTACATGTTCCGTGAATGCCGAAACCGAGACATCCAAGGATCGATGCTCGCAAAACGAAGCGTTTGTTGATCGTGTTGCAAGACTCAATGTGCTGCAGACCATGGAGCAGATTACCCAGAACAGTCCGACGCTGAAAAAACTCGTTGATCAAGGTGAGATACTTCTCGTTGGGGGTATTTATGACGTGAGCACCGGGCTTGTGGAGTTTCTGGGTGAACATGCCCACGGTGAAAGTTAAAGTGTCCGGATTCCTGGTGGCTTGTCGTATATGTGAGTCTGGAGATGGGCCATTGTGTTTGCCTAATCGGGTCTCGCCTGGGGCCAATAAAAAGGTTAGTATCCTCGTAAACAAATCCGCGAGCATCATGAAATACCTTCTACTTGCCCTTTTTCGTTGCAGTGCCTGGTTGAGCTTGGCCGCTTTTTTGAATCCTCTGGCAAGTGCGGCCGGTGGGGCCGTTCACCCTGATCTGGATGCTTACTTTGAGGCCGAGGTCAAGGGGATCGAGAAGCGCACGCATCATGTGATGCACCCGGAAAGTGCCGCAAAGTGGGAGGATCAAAAACCAGAGCTGAAGCGTCAGTTGGCCGAAATGCTCGGTCTTGATCCGATGCCTTCCCGCACACCGCTTGAACCGGTGGTGACTGGACGTATTGAGAGAGAGGATTATGTGGTGGAGAATCTTCATTTTCAGTCGATGCCAGGATTGTATGTCACAGGAAATCTCTACCTTCCCAAACAGATCGACGAAGCGGTCCCAGCTATCCTATATGTCTGCGGACACGCCCCTGTTAAGGAAAATGGGGTGAGTTATGGAAATAAGACCGCATATCAACACCACGGTATCTGGTTTGCCCGACATGGTTTTGTTTGTTTGACCATCGACACCATCCAATTGGGAGAGATCGAGGGAATTCATCACGGTACATATCGTGAGAACCGATGGTGGTGGAATTCCCGAGGTTACACCTCAGCCGGTGTGGAGACTTGGAACGGGATTCGTGCGCTGGATTATCTTCAAACCAGACCCGAAGTGGACGGAGAACGTATGGGAATGACCGGACGTTCGGGTGGTGGTGTGTATTCTTGGTGGGTCGGAGCGCTTGATGACCGGGTCAAGGCGGTTGTTCCAGTAGCGGGGATAACCGATTTGAGAAATTATGTGATCGATGGCGCTGTGGAAGGGCATTGTGATTGCATGTTCATGGTGAATCGTTATCGATGGGACTATCCATTGATTGCCTCGCTCATTGCTCCTCGGGCTCTGTTGATTGCCAATTCTGACAAAGATTCCATTTTTCCGCTGGATGGGGTGGTTCGGACACACCGTCAGGTGCGGGATGTCTACGGATTGTTGGGGGCGGAAGATCGATTGGGTTTGTTAATCACAGAAGGTCCTCACCGGGATACCCAGGATTTGCAGGTGCCTTCGTTTCGCTGGTTTCAGCGTTGGCTCAAGGAGAGCGATGAACTGATCGGGAGGGCAGCCATCAAGGAAATTGCCCCGATTGAATTAAAAGTGTTCGAAAAAATTCCGCCTGATGAAATCATCACGACGGTTGACGAGGTCTTTGTTCCTATGGCGAAAGCCCGGGAGCTGCCCAAATCGATTTCAGAATGGGATCGTTTCATTGAACAATTGCGGGCCGCGCTCAGATTTGAGGTTTTTATGGGGTGGCCGCAGGAGGAGCCAACCGGCGAGTTTGTGCCCGGCTTTACTTTTTGGAAAACGTCCGGTAACCCGTCGGGACGCCTGCTGTTTCAGGTGGATGACGCTGGCAAAGGGTTTTATCAGGCAAGCGACCATCAGCGGAACCAGATTCGGCGGCGATACATGCTAATCGGCCAGACCTTGGATTCCATGCGTGTTTTTGAAATGAAGCGTTTTATGGAGCAACTGTCCGGCAACGATGACATCACGCTGGCAGCAGATGGAGACATGGCGGTGAACCTGCTTTATGCCGCGTTCATGATGGATGTGCCCCGATCGTTAAATCACGGCTTTCGTCTCCAATTGTCAGGACTTCCAGAGACATTGAAGGAAGCTCCAGATTATCTGAACATCATGAAAGTGACGCGTCTGGATGAATGTCTTGCCGCGGTATCCCGTCGTTTTGATGTGGTGGTGGAGGATTGTCCCGGCGCGGTGACGGACTATGCATCACGCCTGAATGTTCATTTGGGATCGAATGTCTGTCGGTTGACGATCAAGTGAGGATCATGATGGTTTTCCCTGAGGAAGCGGTGGCCTTGTCTTGTGATCGGCATGACATGAGGGCTTGAATCACCCTGCATTTTTCTTCATGCTTCCAGGCATGATTCCAACCCATCAATCTCAGTGTCTGCGCTGGTGCTTTTTGCCTGCGTGTTTGCCGGGATGGATCTTTCCGGTTGTTCTTTTGTGCTGGAGCAGGCCATCGGCATTTGCCGCTTCTCACTCGTTCGAGAATGAAATGGGTGGTTTGGTGCGGCGCTACTGCGTTGAATGTCATTCCAGCGAAAAGCAGAAGGGAGACATTGATATGGAAGTGATGCTGACTCCCGGGCAATTTGCCCGATTCTTCAGGGAATGGGAAATCGTGGTGGAGCAGTTGAATGCGGGAGACATGCCGCCGTCAAAAGCCGATCAGCCCTCGGCAAACGAGCGAACCGGAATGATAGAAGCTGTTCGCCGGGAAATCAAGCGCCTGTCCACGCAACAATCGGGTGATCCGGGTGAGGTTCTGCTTCGCCGGTTGACGCAGGCGGAGTATTTGAATTCCGTGCAGGACTTGACCGGGATTCGGTTTGATCTGCGGCGCCTGCTTCCCGATGACGCGGTGGGTGGAGAGGGTTTTGCCAATACCGGCGAGGTTCAGTTTACCCAAAACTCCACCATTGAACGTTACCTTGAGGTGGCTCATAAGGTGGCTTCTCACGCCTTGATCGGTGCTGGAGATCTTTTCTTTTTTCGTGATCCGGGAGACACCGGACAAGAGTTGTCGGCGATTGAGCGAATTCAGGCGATTTATCGTCAACATGGTTTCAGGGCGGGGGCAGGTGAAGGTGCTGAGCCGTTCGGTTTGGATATCTTCTCGAATGCTATTCTGGCACTTTGGGTGGAACAATACCGTCGAGAATTGGGGGTGACGGATTGGTCGCTTGACGATTCCGCCGCTTTCGCGGGTGTGCCGGTTACATTCGTCAGGCATCTTTCCCTAGCCATGGTTCAGCCTGATGCTCAAGAAGCTTTGAGTGATATTCAAGACGCGTGGAAGGCGTTGCCTGCGCCGTCCGGAATGGATCTTGAAGAGGAAAGAGATCGGCTCATGCCATTCGTGGACGCCTTGTTTGGCAGGGTCAAGGCCTGGCAGAAGCAATTTGCCAAAAAGGCAGGGCATGTTGAGGAATCGGCTTTGCTGGATTCCAATGCCTCAGCCAATGGGGAGGATGCCGCCGCCAACGAGTTTGCACACTATTTTCCGAGTGTTTCCCAGCGTGAACCAGCCCCTTCGGACAGGGATCCCATTCCAGCGCCCTATGACAACAGCTACAACAATGCAGAACGAAATGCGTTTCATTACCAGATAAAATATCATCGTGACGACCGTTTCCTGGTTGAACACATTCTTGATCCATCGACAGCCCGGGATCTGGATATTGCCTGGACCGATTTGTATGACTCCTTCGGCTATCATCAGGAGCATTTGAATCTTCTGATCCGGCATTTTGTTTCGGAATCTGCGGAGGTTCCGGACATCGCCGTATTGAACCCTGATCGCATCGCCCGGATGCCTGAATCGTTGCGGCAATGGGTGTCGCCTCTCAAACAGCATTACGACGCAGTAAAGGAAGCGATGTCAAAACGTCATGGCTTCCATTTGGAGCAGTGCCTTCAGTTTGCTTCCAGAGCTTGGCGCCGCGGGTTGGATCATGACGAAAAGGAATCACTGCGTTCATTTTATTCGAGAATGCGTAACGAGCTGGAATTATCGCACGAAGACGCCATACGGTCATTGATTGGACGGGTGTTGATCTCTCCCTCCTTTCTTTATCGAATTGAATCGCCCAGCCGGGAATTGGCCCCCGTGTCATCGTCTGAAATGGCCACACGATTGAGTTATTTTTTATGGGCTTCCCCTCCCGATGCCCCTTTGTTGGAAGACGCAGATGCGGGACGCTTGCAGGATGACAGGACGCTTAGTCGCCATCTCAGACGCATGCTCAAGGACGCGAGGGTGGCTCGATTTGCCGAGGAATTCTTCGGGCAATGGTTCGGTTATTACCGGTTCCCCGAATTCAATGGGGTGGATGAAAAACATTTCACCTACTGGAATGCCTCGCTGCGCCGATCTCTTTACAGGGAAGCCAATTTGTTTTTCACCCATCTTTTGCTGAATGATGCAGTGATAGACCAGGTGGTGTTGTCCGATGATGGATTTTTGAACCGGGAATTGGCCGAGCATTACCGGATTCCATGGAATGAAACGGCCGAAGATGACTCATTTATTCGAGTTCATCATATGGTGGAACATCAGCGTGGAGGATTGCTGGGGCTCGGTGTGGTGCATGCCATCACCTCTGCTCCGCTTCGAACCAGCATCGTCAAACGTGGGGATTGGATTCTGCGACGCGTTCTGGGGACCCCCGTGCCGCCACCGCCGGCCAATGCAGGCTCGATCGCGACCGAGACGGAATCAGCCAGGATGAAATCCATGCGAGAACTGCTGCAGTCCCATCAAAAGGAGGCTGCATGTGTCAGTTGTCATGCCCGGATGGATCCTTTGGGTTTTGCCATGGAGATTTATGACGTGACCGGAAAAGTGCGCAAAGTATATGAGAATGGTCTGCCCGTGGAGGATTTTGGCGAACTGCGCGACGGATCCATGGTGAAAGGGTTTGGAGGTATTCGTCATTACCTGAAACAGCATATCGATTTGTTTCATCGCACCTTCTGCACCAAACTCATTGGCTATGCCCTTGGTCGCAAAGAACAACTTTCAGACCGTAAACTCATTGATGCGATGATGGAATCACTTGAGCGGGGAGAACCGATATCAAGGCAATTGGAATGGATCGTATTGAGCCCGCAATTCAGGCAGAAACGTGGCATCGAACCCGAAATGAAACATCAGCAAGCGCAAAACCTTAACAATAAACCATTGTAAAGAAGATGAATCACATGAGCACATCGCGGAGAAGATTCTTGAGAGGCTTGGGGTGCAGCCTGGCTCTGCCCTGGATGGAGTCGCTGCGTCTTTATTCGGAGGAAACCGGCAAAAGACTTACCCGTGGCGTTTCAATGAAGCCGCCGAACAGGTTTGCCTGCATTTATTTCAGCAACGGTGTCGAGCCTGCGCATTGGTGGGCCAAACAGAGTGATTCATTGATGGAGATCGGGCCGGGATTGGCGCCGCTTCAGGATTATCGGGATGACATTGTGTTTCTGAAAGGACTGTACAATCAGCAAGCTGTCGATCATCCGAGCCCGCATTTGGGGCGTATTCCCAATCTCTTGTCCGGTGCCTGGGTGAGCAACGAGCAGAGCGTCATTCGGGTGGGGGAAACCATGGATCAGGTGATGGCCAAGGCGCTGGGTAATCGAACGGCATTGCCAAGCCTGGCGTTGGGGATCGAACCCACCGAACTGCGTTTGGAAGACGGGTTGTCCATGCTCTACGGTTCCTGCATTTCCTGGGCAAGTGACACCAAACCAGCCATGAAAGAAATCTACCCGGCCCGGGTCTTCGACATGTTGGGGACGGTTCCGGCAGGCGTCTGGATCGGAGCATCTTGGACGCTACCATGGAAGATGCCAAAGCGATCCGAACGCGGTTGAACGCGGAGGATCGCTCCAAACTGGATGAATATCTCGAATCCATTCGAAGTATTGAACGCCGCATCGAAATGGCAGGAAAAGAGGAGACAGTGGAAGGATGGCGCCCGACATTGGAACAGCCAAATATGCCTCGTCCGAAGGATGGGTTACCAAGAGAAATACCGCGTCACATGCAGCTCATGCTGGACCTGGTGGTGATGGCTTTCCAGATGGATAAGACGCGCATTGCCACCTGTATGCTGAACAATGATTTGTCCCAGATGAATTTTGGTTTTCTGAAAGACGTGAAAGGCAGTCTTCATTTGGATCTGACGCATAATGGAAAGGATCCGGCGCTGGAAGCCATGTATCTCAAGACGAATCAATTCCATGTGGAACAGTTTGTTTATATGCTGGACCGTATGAAGTCGATACAGGAAGGAGACGGCACATTGTTGGATCATTCGATGTTGTTGTTTTGTTCCAATTTGTTTGATGGAGACCGACATCAGGCAGACGAGATGCCCATGATTCTGGCGGGTAAGGGTGGGGGAACTCTTCAAACAGGTCGGGTGCTGGATTATATGCAGCAGCCTGAAGAAGAACGCCGTGCCTGTAATCTTTATCTGTCATTGATGGAAAGAATGGGGTTACAGACCAATCGTTTTGGAGATGCCGATCGCCCGTTGAAATGGCTATAGAAGTGGCTTTTGCAGGATTTTTGGTTGCCTCGTTGAGGGTTTGATCGTCCCGCCCCGATTATGATCGAATCCGTAGTCTCAACAGCCCAAGCCGGGAACACCTCCAAGGCATGCAATGCCCGAAGTCCATCCTGTAAATTCTATTCATTCCTTGAAAAGGACACCTTCCGAGGTTGGACGCCAGGTTCCAGGAAATGCAGTTACGAGTGAGTGTGTGTAACACATCCTGGCGCATCCGGTTATTTTCCATAGAAAGGAGTTCTGGTTTTTATTTGCGGATTTTGTTGTTTCGTGGAATAAAAATGGTCAGATGCTACCTGAACTAACCATGCGAGTGGTGCGTACGACGGATCCCAAGGCCTTGATGAAGTTTGCATGGCTGTTTGGGATCAAGGGCATGTTGTCGGTTGAAAGATTCAAACGCAGGGCGAAAAAGGGTATTTATTTCCCTCCTTTCCTATATTTGAGTATCATCAACAGCTGTAATCTGCGCTGTCAGGGATGTTGGGTTGATGTCGAGTCACCTCGGGAAAGCATTGATATCAAGCGCCTCAATCGCTTGATTAACGATGCCAAGACGCATGGGAACAGTTTCTTCGGGCTGCTTGGAGGAGAACCCTTCATGCATCCGCAATTGTTGGATGTTTTGGCTCATCAGCAGGATGCCTATTTTCAGATTTTTACCAATGGCCAGTTGATTACCGACAAAGTTGCGGCCCGATTGCGTGAATTGGGGAATGCGACGCCTCTCATCAGTATCGAGGGACGCGAAGTGGTCAGTGATCAGCGGCGTGGCAAGAAAGATGTTTTTAACCGTACCCTAAAGGGATTGGACACTGCCATTCGCCATAAATTGTTAACAGGTGTCGCGACCAGCGTATGCAAATCGAATATACGCGATTTGCTGACCGAATCCTGGTTGGATGAGTTGATTGATCGGGGTGTGCATTACGTTTGGTTTCATTCCTATCGCCCGGTAGGGCCCATGATGCATGAAGATTTGGGACTCACCAGGGAGGAACTGGTTGAGACGCGGCAATTTATTACCGAAATGCGCACCAAGAAGCCAATTGCCATAGTGGACGCTTATTACGATCATAATGGCAATGCCCTGTGCCCCATGGCAACCGGGATCAGTCACCATGTGAATCCCAAAGGCGGGATCGAACCCTGTCCAATCATCCAGTTTGCCAGCGAGTCGATAGATGATGAACGCGGTATTTACAACACTTTGACTCAGTCCAAATTCCTGAAGGACTTCAGGGAAGCCACTGCGCGAGAGACACGTGGGTGCGTCATGCTGGAACGCCCGGATTTGGTGGAGGAGTTGATTGAGCGCCATGACGCGAAGGACGTGACGATCCGTCAAACAGCCTTGAAGGAGCTACAGGCGATGAAACCACGGCACAGTCAATGGTTGCCTGGAGATGAAATACCGGAGAAACATTGGATGTATCGCTGGGCGAAACGATTTTTCTACACCGATTTCGGTGTGTATCAAAACATCCGAAATATGAAACCGTTGCATGAGCAGAACGGTCATAGCAATGAAAGCCAACAGGATTCCTCAACGCGAGCCGTTGTGGAAAAGGACTAGATGACAGGACGATTGAATGGATTCAGGAAATAATATACTCGGGACGGCGCCTTTGAAATTGCCTAAATTGACGCCTCCTCAACGGTTTAGAGCTCCCAAGAAAAATCTTCCGCAAACGCCGGAGGAGCGTGCCGGGATTCTTCAGGCCGTGCGGAATTACGTGGCTGAACACAATCCTGTTCCCCCTATGCCCATGGATGACATCAAGGTGCATGCAGACAAGCTGGTGGAAATGTTGGGGTGCGATCCGGTTTATCGTGATTATATCGGGGTGCTGATCAACAACGAAATGTGGCGCGATTCGCTCGCTGCTATCCCTTATGAGCGTCGGTTGTTGTTGTTACCCAAATGTCTGCGTATTGAGAGCAAATGTCCTGCCCCATTCGATGAGTTCGGTTTGTTGTGCAAACAATGTGGGCTTTGTTCCATTCAGGACCTGCAAAACGAGGCGGAAAGACTTGGATATGCCGTGCTGGTGGCGGAAGGATCGGCCATCGTGATGTCCCTGATCCAGACCGGTAAAATCGAAGCGATTGTAGGTGTGAGTTGCCTGAGTGTTTTGGAACGCGCTTTTCCTTACATGGAAGCGGCGGCGGTTCCGGGCGTGGCCATTCCGTTGCTTCAGGATGATTGCATCGATACCACGGTAGATCTTGATTGGATCTGGGATTACATCCATCTGACCAGTGAGGACCGTAGTTTGCGCCTGGATTTGGGGGGATTGCGAGAGGAAGTTGATTTTTGTTTTACCCCGGCTTCGCTTGAATTGATTATGGGGTCGGGAAGTGGTGAAACCGAGAAATTAGCCAGGGAATGGCTCATGCGTGCCGGCAAACGGTGGCGTCCGTTTTTGACGGCATCGGTCGTCAAAGCCCTTTCCGATAACAAGGAAGACGGTCTTTCTTCCGATCTGCAGAAAATTTGTGTGGCAGTGGAATGTTTCCACAAGGCTTCGTTGATTCATGATGATATTGAGGACAACGACGATGAACGATACGGGGAACAAACTCTGCATGCTTCACACGGCATTCCGCTTGCCCTCAATGTAGGGGATTTATTGATTGGTGAAGGTTACAGATTGATTGCCGAAACGAACTTAAGTCCTGAACAGAAATCCGCGATGCTTCGTATTGCTTCCGAGGGCCATCGCCAGCTCTGCCGCGGGCAGGGAGCCGAATTAAGCTGGATGCGTCAACCGCGTCCTCTCAAGTCCGTGGAGGTGTTGGACATTTTCCGCAGCAAAACGGCACCTGCATTCGAGGTGGCTCTTCAAATGGGAGCTGTCTTTGCGGGTGTTGAGATCCATGCTGGAGTCAGTGAAACCATACACGCGTACAGTGAAGCGCTGGGCATCGCTTATCAGATCCGTGATGATTTATCGGATCACGGTGAAGAAGGGGAAACAAACGATCTGGAGCAGCTTCGGCCCAATCTGCCTCTGGCACTCGCGCATGAGAAAGCGAAGGGTGAGGCCAAGGAACAACTCGAAACTGCTTGGAAACGCGAGTTGAACGGCAAGGTTTCTCACAAGGATATCGAAGAACTTTGCAAGCAGTTGAATGTCTTGGATCGTTCGGAACGGTTGCTGGAAGCCTACAAGGAACAGGCGATTCGTTCGATTGCCGAGCTTGATAATCCAAGTCTCAAAGGTCTGCTTCGTCGCTTGATTGGTAAAATCTTCAATGACACCGAAATCAAGGGATGGTGCAGTGAAGTGCTAGAAGATCAATTGCATGCCGAAACCCGGTAGGATGACCTGTGGCATGACGTGTCACTTTGACTCGTTTGTCATCAAATGGTTACCTGGGGCTTGAAATTATTTGCCTCATGCTAGGTCTTTGATCTGGTCCTGTCAGGGCGGGAGAAGACGATCCTTGCTGATGGATTGCCTATCTGCCGGGATCCGTCTTTTACGCCGGAAGCTGTATTCGAAAAGGAAAAGAAATACTTCCCTCGCATCAAACTCGCTCAACCCGAACTGCCCGATGGTGTGCGATGGGAGAAAGACTTGGTTTATCATGTGTTCACCAAGCCCCAGGATGACGTACGAACTCTTCCGGTTCATGAAAAATAAATCTTACATTTGGTCGATGATGGTTGGGAGTTCGTTTGGTTCGTTGAGCGGATGGAACGCTCCGGGTGTTGACCTCTGAGAATCTTCTGTTTTCATGACGTTTTGATGACACTTATTGTTCATATAGCCTGAGTCGTCAGTTGATATGTCATTTCTTCCCTTACCTTCTGCATATCTTTCACTTATCGCTCAATTTGCTTCCAAAGTTACCGATAAAATCCCGTGTTGTGAATGCCGTGTTTGGATCGACACCGCCGACCTGCGAGAGGTCAAAACGTTTAAAAATGGATCAAACAATGAACACGCGATCATGGATTGTTTTCACATTCGGAAGTTACTTCACTGCTCTTTTATGTTTCGTTTCCACACAGTTGCAGTGTGGCGATGTTCCCGGTGATACCCTTTTGTCACGAGATTATCTCACCGGAGATTGGGCGGGAAGCCGCAATGAACTGTCCATACGGGGCATTGATTTTGGATTTGGTTATACCAGTGAAGTGATGAGCAATCGATCCGGCGGATTGGATATTGGTACGGCCTACAATGGTTTGGGTGAGCTGGGAGTGGATGTGGATTTGGAAAAACTGACTTCCTGGTGGAAGGGCGGAAGTTTTCGGGTCAATAGTATCTGGCTGCATGGCAGAAGTCCGTCGGAGCATTACGTAGGCGATGTGATGGCTTTGTCCAATATTGATGGGCATGACAGCATACGTCTCTACGAAGTCTGGTGGATGCAGCAGTTTTTCGAACAGCGTTTGACCTTGCAGGTCGGGAACATGCTGGTTGATGAAGATTTTACCGTGAATGACATGGGGGGACTGTTTCTCAACAGCGCTTTTGGCTGGCCCCAGTTTATCACCGCCAACTCCGGGACAGTCGTTCCTGCCTTTTTTGCAGCCGCTCCGGGCATTCGCATCGGTATTGAGCCCAATTCAAGATGGATAGCCCAGGCAGGGATATATGACGCCGATTCCTTTGACAGCCCTACCGGGGATCCTGAAATCAATGAGCGGGGAACCCACATTGAGATCAGTGGAGACCAGGGATATTACGTCGCTTATGAGGTGGGGTATCGACACAATCAATCGGAATCTGATACAGGATTGCCCGGAACCTATAAATTGGGAGGTTGGTACCACTCCGGAGATTTTGATGATTTATATCGGGACTTGAATGGTAATGCAGCAATTGTGACAGGTGTGGCGCCCCGGGTGCATGAAGGAAACTATGGTTTCTATGCTTCCGCTGAACAGCTGGTATGGCGTGAATCCGCCAACGATCCCGGTCAAGGGTTGGGGCTGTTTGGGCGCTTTGGATTTGGGCCGCGGAATCGCAGTGAATATGACTGGGTTGTGGATGGCGGTTTCAATTACACCGGTCTGATTCCATCAAGAGAAGAGGATGTGTTTGGTATTGGTGTTGTATGGGCGAATGTCAGTAGTGACATGCGCCGTCAACAACGTGCCGACCGGGACATAAACGGCTCGCCCGTTCCCTCCATTTCCGATCATGAAATTGCTGTTGAAGTGACTTACTACGCAGATATTACTCCATGGTGGAGCATTCAGCCGGACATTCAATATATCATCCACCCGGGTGGTTCGTCCGAATTGCCGAATGCGTTTATGATTGGTTTGAGGTCCAGCTTGACTTTTTGAAGTGTCAGTGGGTCAAATGCGGCGGATCAGCATGGCCGTATTCCAGGCCAGGAATTCTCTCAGGAGGGGCAAGTCCATCAGGAATCTGAATTCATTGTAATAGCGGGGCACGCAGGCCGACACGTTCAAACCCTTGAGTTCGTCGATCCATTTCAGCGTCTTACCAATGTAGGTTGGATAAAGGGTTTTGTAAGGGTGATGGATCCTGGGCTTGCCGATCAGTTTGTCGTATAGAGCCGGCCCCCGCAATGGTCCCAGATAATGAAAGGGCGAGAAATCATGGCCTCCCCATGGGGATAACCAATTGGTCCAACTGAGGTATAGATAAGCTCCCGGGTTCAACAGGTCGCGCATATTCCTGAGGAATCGCTGCGGATCCGACAAGTGTTCGAACACATTGGAACAAACGATCAGGTCGTGGCTTCCCAGTTTTTCATAATCATCATGGTCCAGATCTATTTGGATAAAAGGTGATCTGGCTCGTTCCGGGATCAGGTTGTTTTCAATATCGGCATAGGTCAGATTGCATGCCTTTTTCTCCAGTTCCCCGCCAAACACACCGTGGCCACACCCCAGATCGAGAGCCTGAATCTCCGCATGCATAGGGACGTTTTGTTGAAGCATCCATTCAACCGCATCGATGGCCTGCATTTCGTAGAAACGAGTGTCGTCTCCGTGTTTCAGGTGGTGGGCTATCAATTGATGAATGATCATAGGTGCGATTTTATCCCGGCCTTGGAGGTGTTTCCTCAGGCAAGTAATTCAGGAATGATGTTACCCGCGATATCGGTCAGACGATAGTGTCGTCCCTGAAACTTGAAGGTCAGTTTGAGGTGATCAATTCCCAGCAGATGCAACATGGTGGCGTGCAGATCATTGACGCTGACCGGGTTCTCGGCAATGTTGTAGCTGAAATCGTCAGTGGTGCCATATTGGGTGCCCGGTCGAATGCCTCCGCCGGCCATCCAGATGGAAAAGCATCGCGGGTGGTGGTCTCGGCCGTAATTTTTTTCCGTAAGTGTGCCCTGACAGTAAACGGTTCGCCCAAACTCGCCTCCCCACACAACCAGGGTTTCGTCCAGTAAGCCGCGCTGTTTGAGATCGGTCAGGAGTGCTGCCGAAGCCTGGTCGGTTTGCTTGCAGCGTTCTTTGAGACTGCTGGGCAGGGCGGAGTGATGATCCCATCCACGGTGGAACAACTGAATAAATCGCACATCCCGCTCCGCGAGGCGTCGAGCCATCAGGCAGTTGTGAGCGAAAGTGCCGGGTTGACGCGCTTCTTTTCCGTAGAGCTGGAAGGTGGATTCGGATTCTCCGGACAGATCCGTCAAATCCGGTATGGATTGCTGCATTCGAAACGCCATTTCGTATTGAGCGATTCGTGTCAGGATTTCCGGATGCTGTGACTTACCAAAGGACTCAAGGTTCAAGGCGGCAATGTCATCCAGTACCCGACGGCGAGCTTCTTTGGGGAACCCTTTGGGATCGGACAGGTAAAGTACCGGATCACCTTTGGAACGGAATTTCACACCCTGGTGAACCGAAGGCAGGAAACCG
>JAQCFT010000039.1 GCA_027619545.1 Verrucomicrobiota bacterium
TTCTTGTCGATCAGAAATTTCTCAAAATTCCAGCGAACCTGGCCACCGTGATCCGGGTGGTTGGTGAGGTATTTGTAGAGAGGAGCTTGTTTGTCTCCTTTGACGTCGATTTTCCCCATCAAGGGAAAGGTGACCCCGTAGTTTTCTTTGCAGAAGCTCTGGATTTCCAGGTGAGTGCCGGGTTCCTGTGCTCCGAAGTTGTTGCATGGAAATCCGATGATTGAGAATCCCTTGTCCTTATATTCGGAGTAGAGTTTTTGAAGGCCTTCGTATTGGGGGGTGTAACCGCATTTGCTAGCCACATTGACCATCAAAAGCACCTTGCCCTTGTATTGGCTCAGGTCGGTTTCCTGGTCCTGAATATTCTTCATTTTGAAACTCAGGGCGTTTGATTCATTGTGATGATCTGCTTTCATGTGGGTGGTTGCGATGGCTCCCAAAGCGAGAAAAGCCATCAGCCAGCGGCTGATTGAATGTTGCATGTTTTTCATAGTTTTCTGAACTGAGTCAATGTTTCAGTCTTTGCGGCAAATGCAACTGGTTTTTCTTCGACGCTGCATTTTTCCAGTGCTTGACTCAGGAGGCGGATTCTTCCTGGATATAGGTCTGCTCCTCGTAAAATCGTGCGTAGATGCAATACAGCACAGCTGCTACGAGCATCAAGCCGGCGAAGAACAGGTGATATTGTACCCCTTCCAGTTTTGTGGTGCCGTCTTCATTTTGAATGAACCGATTGACCAGGGCAGTCACTTGATTGCCCAGCGATATGGACAGCAAATAAAACGACATAATCATCGATTTCATGGCGTTCGGCGATTGGGTATAGGAGAATTCCAACCCGGTTTGATAGATCATAACCTCGGCGGCGGTCAGGAAGCCATAGGCCAGCAGTTGCCACGCGATGGTTGGGGATTGGCCAGCTTGAATCATACTTTCGATCCAGGCGATGATCAGGACAGCGGGAAGGGTCATGAACATGCCTATCCCTATTTTCCGAAGTGGATTTAGTTTGTAGAACTTATTGACCGTTGGGTAGATCACATAGGTGAACAATGGAATGTAAATGAGCACCAGAATGGGGTTGATAGCCTGAATCTGACTGGGAAGCCATTCGACTCCCATCCAGTTCAAATTCATTTCCCTGGCTTGCAGCACCCAGGCGGAACCGTTCTGTTCATAAACCGCCCAGAAGACGGCGATAAACAAATAGATGCTGAACAGTTTGGCGATTGCCTTGAATCCATCGCCGCTGAAGGCCTCTTTGATGAACGTCTTGCCTCCGGGCGGGATATGAATGAATTGGTTTCTTCCCAGCCAGAATACCCAGGTCGCAAGGAGCATCAGGATACCCGGGATGGCAAATGCCCAGTGTGCTCCATATTTGGCGAGCAGGATGGGTGTCAGAAGAGTGGAGATGAACGCTCCAAAGTTGATTGACCAATAGAACCAGCCGAACACTTTGCCGAGCAAGTGCTTGTTGGAAGATCCGAATTGATCACCCACGTGGGCTGTCACACAAGGTTTAATGCCCCCGGCTCCAAGCGCGATCAAGCCCAGCCCTATGGTCAGTCCCGTCCTGGTTTCATCCAGAGCGAGAGCCAGATGCCCCAGGCAGTAGACGATGGAAAGCGCGATGATGGTTCGGTATTTTCCAAGGAAGGCATCAGAGAGAATAGCCCCCAGCACCGGGAAAAAGTAGGCCCACGACATGAAATTGTGATACCATACTTTCGCTTGTTCATCCGTCATGACGTCCAATTCGCCATTGGCATTCTTCAGATACTGCGTCATGAAAATGACGAGAATCGTGCGCATGCCGTAGTAGCTGAACCGCTCGGCGGCTTCGTTCCCTACGATGTATGGAATGCCTGACGGCATGCCCGTGGATTTACGCGGAGCAGTGAGGTAGGACGGTTTGGCCATGGTGGGATCGAATGATCAGTCGGTGACGTTTTCGGTTTTGCCTGTTTTGCCTGTCAGCACGGGGCAGGTGATGGACTAATCCTGTTTGTTCCAAAAGTCTACCACGAACACGTCATCCAGCAAAGGTCCGACCAGTTTGCCAAATTCCTTGTGATGAGGGTGTACCAGGTAGTCGTCCCGATCCTGGCCCGAGTGAAACGTCAGTACGAACCCGTGGGTGAACCCTTTGTTCAATCCCTCCGGACTGTTGTTGGTGCCCCACTCGTACGAAACGATCTGGGGAATTTTTTTCTGTAGAGCGGCAAATGCCTTTTCCACTTTTTGAATGTCTTCCTTGGAAGCGGTGTCCTTGAACTTAAAGGAGACCATGTGAACCAGATTGCCTCGTTTTGAGGCTTTCTCCGCAGCTTCTGTGATGTTTGAAAGGCTCATCATTCCCAATAATGCAATAGTGAATACAATAAAAAACGATTTCATTTTCATGATTAGAACTAGGGTTTTGGTAACTGGTTCGGCAAACTAACAGTCCAGCACACACCCGGCAAGCGAGAAAGCCCGCCTTGCTCATGCAACGGGCCCATGGACCGATTGCCAGGATGCCATTAAAAAAGCGGCAACAAGTGTTGCCGCTTTTGAGTGTTCAAATGGTCTTGCTACGGTTTAACCCAGAGCCATGGCTGCGGAAGTAATTTCGAGCAGCTCGTTGGTGATCATGGCTTGACGCAGTTTGTTATATTCAAGCGTCAGATCCTTGATCAATTGTTTGGCATTGTCGGTTGCATTCTTCATGGCAACCATTCGGGCGCTGTGTTCGCTCGCCTTGGATTCCAGAAGGATTTGATACATCTGGAAGTTCAGGTAGTGAGGCAACAGGTTTCCGAATACGTCCTTGGCATTGGGCTCAAACAAAAACTCAACATTCGCTTTTTCCAATTCCTTTTGGCTGGACTCACCTTCAATACCGGCCTCGATTCCCTTGATCTCGCTTATCGGTAGAAAAGTGCGCAGTTCGGGGTGTTGATTCAATGTGCTGACGAAGTTGGTGAACAGGATGTCCACCCCGCTGACCTCGCCTTTCATGAACATCTCCTGGGCCATCTTTGAAATGGCACGTGCTTCGGCAAATGCCGGAGCATCTTTGTAGCTGAACTCGGCTGCCAGATCCCGCTTGGTGCGCGCCAGAAACTGGGCCGCCTTGCGTCCTGCGGAGATGAAGACCGTGTTGTCCTTGTCGATCTTGGTCGCTTCGCGAAACAGGTTTGAATTCAGTGCACCGCACAGTCCTTTGTCGGAACTCACCACGATGACGGCACGTTTTTTGCCGGATCCAGCCTCCAACAGGGGATGGCTGAAATCACCAGCGCCGGAGGACACTTCTGCCAGGACCTGGTTCATCAGGTTTGCATATGGACGTCCCGCCAGGGCAGCTTGCTGGGCGCGGCGCATTTTGGATGCCGCGACCATTTGCATGGCCTTGGTGATCTGGGAGGTGTTCTTGACGGACTTGATCCGTCGTCGAATGTCGCGTGTGCTGGGCATGGTAAATCCTGCTTAAAACCGAGATTATTGGTATGTTCCGGAGAACTCTTCAACCGCCGCCTTAAGATTGGCTGACAGCTCGTCCGAAAGGGCTTTTTCGGCAACAATGCGCTTGAGCAGGTCTTCCTTGCGGGTGGTCAGATAGTCCGTGAGTTTTTCCTGGAAGTCTTTGACCTTCTCGACGGGCACCTTGTCGAAGTGTCCGTTTTGGACCGCCCAAAGAACGGCCACCTGCACTTCAACGGGTTGCGGGTTGTATTGAGGCTGTTTGAAGACCTCCACAATGCGTTTTCCACGTTCCAGCTGAGCTTGGGTTTTTGCATCCAGATCAGAACCAAACTGGGCAAAAGCGGCCAGTTCACGGAATTGGGCCAGTTCCAGTTTGATACGGCCGGAAACCTGTTTCATGGCCTTGATTTGAGCGGCCGAACCCACGCGTGACACCGATAGACCCACCGAAATAGCGGGGCGGATGCCCTGATAGAACAAGTCTGTTTCCAGATAAATCTGACCGTCGGTGATCGAAATCACGTTGGTGGGAATGTAAGCGGATACGTCGCCTGCCTGGGTCTCAATGATCGGCAGCGCTGTCAGTGATCCGTTCCCGTAGTTTTCGTTCACACGAGCCGAACGCTCCAGCAGGCGGCTGTGCAGGTAGAAAACGTCACCAGGATAAGCTTCACGACCCGAAGGGCGTTTCAGAACGAGGGATACCTGACGGTAGGCAACGGCGTGCTTGGATAAATCATCATAAATGATCAAAGCATCCATGGCGTTGTCCATGAACCACTCACCCATGGCACATCCGGAGAACGGCACCAGGTATTGGTTGGTTGCCGAATCTGATGCAGATGCCGCCACAACGATGGTGTAGGGCAAAGCGCCTTCTTGTTCGAGTGTGTTGATGACCTGGGCGATGTTGGATTGCTTTTGACCAACTGCCACATAAATACAATATAGAGGACGGTAGTCCTTGTCCCCGGCCTCTTCGGCAGCTTTGTTCTGGCGTGCCTGGGCGATGATGGTGTCGATACCGATCGTTGTTTTACCAGTGGAACGGTCCCCGATGATCAACTCACGCTGACCTCGTCCGATCGGAATCATCGCATCCACGGCCATGATACCCGTCTGCACAGGCTGGGTCACCGCCTTACGTGTCACGATACCTGGAGCGATCTTTTCAACAGGGTAGTAAACGTCACTGTCGATGGGGCCTTTGCCGTCCAGTGGTTGTCCCAAGGCATTGACCACACGTCCAAGCAAGCCCTTACCGACGGGGACCTGCAGGAGTTTGCCGGTGGTTTTGACTTCGGCGCCTTCTTTGATCTGGGTGTATTCACCGAGGATGATGGCGCCGACCTCGGTTTCTTCGAGGTTCAACGCAAGACCGGTGATACCGTTGCCAAAGTCAAGCATCTCGTTGAGCATGCAATCGGTCAGGCCTTCGATTTTGGCCACACCGTCACTGATTTCACGTACGACGCCGACATTTTCCTTGGCGACGCTTTGCTTGGCGCCTGAGATTTGGGCTTCAATTTCCTGTACTAAGTTGCTCATAGGGTTTTAGAAAAGATCGATATTTAAAATGGTTATTGGGTCAACAGTGGTTCGGTATTTGGGTCAGGATGCGCTGAAAGAATCTCCCAGGCGTGCGAGCCGGCTCCGGATGCTTCCGTCGTAAACATCGCTGCCTACTTGAACACGGAGACCGCCAATCAGGTCGGGGTTGACGTTGAAACTCACTTCCAAAGCGTTTCCGTATTTGGCGGAAAGCTGCTGCTGAATGGATTGCTTGGCGCTTTCGTCCAGTGCCGTCGCGGACTCTACCCGTGCCGTGCGGTTTTGGATGTCGGTTTTGACCAAGCGCAAGAAGTGGTTGAGAATACCGATATAACCCCGGGGTTTACCTTTGACCACGGCATTGACCGCCTGTTTCACACGGTCTTCCTGCAGCAGGCCGTCTTGCAGGCATGCTCTGAAGAGCGTCTTTGCATCGCGGCGCGCTTGTTTCGAGATCTTCATGCGATGAGTAGGGAACTGTTAACTATCATTGACTCGGGTTCAGGCGGCGATTTGTTTGTTGGCTTCCTCGACCAAACGTTTTTGATCTTCGTCGGTCAGGATCTTGCCGGCCACCATGGCAGTTGTTTGGACCACCATCCTGCCGACCTCGCTTTTCAGTTCGGCCAACATGCGTTCGTGATCAGCCTGGGCTGCTTCGCGGGCCTTGGCAATGATCTGTTCGGCCTGGCTGATGGCTTTCTGTGTTTCCTGGTCTTTTACTTTGGCCGCAGCGGAGCGCGCTTCTTCGATCAATTGGTTTGCCTGGGTGTTGGCTTTTTCCATGATCTGCTTGCGGGCTGCTTCCGCTTCCGCGAGTTCGGTTTTGATTTTTTCGGCGTTTGCAAGGCTCTCCTCGATGCGCTTGTGGCGATCTTCCAGGAGTTGAAGGATTGGTTTGTAGGCAAACTTATTGAGTGCAAAAACCACTATGGCAAACACAATCACCTGAGAGATGAATAAATTGCCATGCCAACCAAATTGACGTGTGATTTCCCCAAGGGTTCCTTCTTCCGCGGCGGCCGCCGCCAACATGTAGTACGGTGTCATAAAATTTAAATTCAGCAACAATTCGCTATTCATAATCCCGGCTTGACCTGAGTCAAACCGGGCAAGCTTTTATCCTTACTTGGCAAGGAAGATGGCGAAGAAGGTAATCCCTTCAGCCAATGCAGCCAGAATGATGGAAATAACCATGATCTGGGTGGAAGCACCGGGGTTACGTCCGGTGGCATCTGCAGCTTTTGCACCAATGAATCCCACGCCAAGGGCGGATCCGAGTGCGGCGATACCGACGTGAATGCTGCCGGATATTTCAGCCAAGAATGGCAATAATGACATGTTGCTGTCCTTTCTCTTCGTTTATGTTTGATGTTGTTCTGACAACCGTCGCTGTCTTGCTACGAACCGATTGCCAAATTTTCTGTCCATGGAAGCACTTAGTGAGCGCTGCCGTGATCTTCGTCATGGTGCTGGCAGATCAACAGGGTAAACACTGCCGTTAAGAGCATGAATACCAGTGCCTGCACGAATCCGACCAGAAGCTCCAGGAAGTAAAAGGGGATGGGAATCAACCACCCCAGGCTTGGAACGATCATCAGCATGGATTCCAGGATGTTTTCACCGGCAAACACGTTGCCGTAGAGACGAAAGCTGAGTGCAACCGGGCGGAAAATAATGGAGACCACTTCCAGAATGCCGACTGCAAAGAAGATCAGAATCATGAAGATCTTCATGAATCCCGATCCTCCACCCTTGTTACCGAAAATATGATTGAAGAAACCTCCGATACCATTGGCTTTAATGGCCCAGACGGTCCAGAGAAAGAAGAAAGCAAGCGCCATGGCTGTGGTCATGTTCAAATCGGCCTGGCCGCCGCGCAACCAAGGTTCAAAGTGACCGTCCGAGGTCTCCCAACCCACGGTTCCAACGCCAGGAATCAAGCCGAACCAGTTAGTGGCCAAAATGAATATGAAAATGGAAGCGAAAAACCAGAATGTCTGCTTGACCAGATCGCGTCCCATGATGCCTTCCAGGAATCCAAACAAGGTTTCCACGATCCATTCGAAGAAATTCTGAGCTCCGGTGGGGACTTCCTTGATATTCTTCGTTGCCATTTGGGCGAGGAAAATCAGCAGAGCAGCCACGATGATGGTGGCGACCATCGAATTGGTGATCTGGAGAGGGCCCAAGTTGAAAACCGGCACGGCAGCAGGAGGAAGGCCGTGGTGTTCGCCTTCGGCATGTTCTCCTCCGTGAGCAGCTTCGCTTCCCTCCAGGGCTTCGATGGCATGCTCCGCAGCGACTTCCGCTGTAGCATGACCAGTGTCGGCAGCCTGCATTGTGAAAGGAAACAATGCCAAACAGATCCAAAGAGTTGCAAGTTTGCTCAAAAATTTCATGAAATCGACCGATGCAATGGTTTTGTCACGTGATTCACCGCTGTGCGAATCACTGAAAAATCGGCCCCGAGCCTATATATCGTGAAATTTTTCACAAGCATTTTTTTGGGATATTTCAAGTGACTTTTCAGTAGGAGGGGTGCGGTCGGCTGGAATCAATCTGCTTGCCGCAGGTTTTAATGGCGTGATACCTGGTTTTGTGTGGTGCTAACGAATACTTGTTTAAATGGGTTAATTAAAAAAAGTTTGCTCTGCAACGTCGTCGTGAATTTTGGCTGATGATTTGTCAAACGTTGCCAATTGTTCACCGTGATACTCGGGTTAGCGCCGCAAAAAAAAGCATCCTTCATATCTGAGTTTCTGTTGCGAAGGAACCCATGCAGCCGAAGTTCCAATGTTTTCTGGCACAAGCAGAGCGGGGATTGTTTCTTCAAACGCCCAGGCTTGAACTCCTTCTGAAGGTCGGGTTTGAATGGCAATTTGAACAGCTGAAAGTATTTCCGTTGGGCATCATACCCACCCTTAAGCTTCTGGCCGACAGAGAAACCGCCGACGTGAAAGAAATCACCATTACAGTCAGGCCAACCATGAGCGAGTGAACGAAAAATGATCCTTCATATTTTTGAGCACAATCATGGCGGAATAAGTGTGTGAGTTGAAACAACCTTGGATTATTCCTGGGAACGTAACCTGGATACCTGAAAACGAAAATCGATGTTTTGATCCTCTTTGCTTTGGACGGAACTTATGAATCTGTTAACCGATTCATCTACTGATGGGTTCCTTTTGATTTACCTTTTCGAGGGATGCCATGGTCTTGCTTGACGGTGGTTTGAGACTGGCCTGACCGGCGAACCATAGTCCCAACACGGTGGTTGACTACGTGTTCTCCAGGAATAGGTTGCCTAGCTTTCTATAAGCTCGGTCACTTCACTGTGAATCTTTGCCAAAGCCTTATCCAAGGTTGCCAGTCGGCCTCCATGGAGCTCAGCAAGCGCTGCCAGATATGCGTCCGTGATTCCTGAGTGACCTTTTGCTTGAGAGATTATTGTAAATAACTTGCGATTGGACATGCCATCTTGAGGTTCTGCCCAAAAGCGATGATCCTTGCGTTTGATCATCCTGGATAGAGAGATTCTTGCGATGTCCGGCGTGGTGGGATTATTGGTGAATTTCGGATGGCAACTGATGCGTATGAATCCCAGCTGCGTCAGCAGACATGTTGCCCAAGTGATTTGTTTGTGTTGGCTCCACCATTGATGAACGCACTGGTGATGTGTGTGATCGGGCCAAGCCAAAGCCAAAAGGACATTGACATCAAGCAGGTAGATCTTCATCGGCCATTAATTCTTGCACAGTTTCCAGTGTCATGGTTTCAGGAGTTTCAGATCTGGAAAAGATTGGAAATCCGTTTCGAGTCGACTCGATGCTTGCACGATTGCTTTCCAAACCTTTCAGCGCCAGTCTTGAGATGACACTTCCTATGGATTCCTTTGAACGTGCAGCAACCCCCCTTGCAAAAGCAAGTAACGATGGGTCAATATCGATGGTTGTTCGCATATATTCAGCATGACATATGATGTGCTGATGTCAACGCATCATATGTTGCTGGGTACAAGTATGCATCTCGTAGTTTGTTTTGTTTCTTACTGCTCGTTCTCGAGGGATGCCATGGTCTTGCTTGACGGTGGTTTGAGACTGGCCTGACCGGCGAACCATAGTCCCAACACGGTGGTGGGCAGGAAGAAGATCAGGTGCATGACCAGCCCGTAAGCCAAGGCGATTTCTTTGGAAGGATTCAGGTTGAGCACGGCGAATCCGAAAATGATGCCAGCCTCGTAGAGTCCCCAGTATCCCGGTGCAGCAGGGATCATGACCGCAAGTGACTCGATGACCATGAGGGCGATTGCCTGCATCAGGGTCATGGACACACCATCGAATCCCCAACCCAGCGTTTGCGCGGCAAAGGAACAAATGACCCAGATCAGGATGGAGTAAAAGGTGATTAACAAAAAACGTCCGGGATGCTTGATGGCATGGAAACCTCGGATCACATCTTCCAACCCGTGTTCAATGCCGTGGTGGATGCGATCCGGTAGTGGGAGAATGCTGAGCAGTTGGATGAGTTTCCTGCGAACGCTGGGGATCATGAGCAATCCGAGCATTCCGATCAACACGGAGGATCCGATGATGACCTTTTGCATTAACGGGGCCAGCATGTTCCCGTGCAGGCGAAAACCTCCGAACTCGACGGTCATTTCGGGATCGATAGGGGAGATGAAAGTCATGGATACTACAAACAGAAGGATAATGGTCACACCGTCAAAGACGCGCTCGGTTACAATGGTGCCCAACGCCACGGGGATGCCTGTTTTCTCCTTCTTACCGACGTATATCGCCCTCATGAACTCTCCGACGCGGCCGGATGGTAGAACATTGTTGAAGGCGAATCCGATCATGGTTGGTTTGAAAAGCCGATGGGCCGCCACCGGGTTTTCCTTTGGGAACAGCAAGGACCAGCGGACCGCTCTCAGGTAAACAGCCGTATAAAAGAGAACCAGAGTGGTCAGCAGCCAGATTGGGTGAACCTGGCTCAAGGCACTCCAGAGGGCTTTCCAGTCCAGGTTTTGCAGGATCAATACACAGCAAAACAGTGAGACGAGCAATCCAAGATAAACCGCGATTTTTTTCATCAATTGCGGATTCCTCTCAACGCCATCGATTCCAGCCAATCACAGGCTTGCGGGAGCACATGGTCCCAATGGAAAGCCCTGGAACGTGCCCAGGCTTCCTTGCGGTAGGTTTGATAAATGTGTGGTTGTGACATAAGCCATTTGATTTCGCCTGCCAGTGCGGCGGGCGTTTCTTCCTTTGAAACCCGTCCGGTCTGGCCGTGTTGTGTGGATTCCGTCAGTCCGGGAACCGGGTAAACCACCGAGGGGGTTCCCATGGCATTTGCTTCGATGACATTCAGTCCCCAACCCTCGCGCACGGATGTATGCAACAACAAATGGGATTTTGCCAGCCATTCATCTTTTTCCTTTTCGCTGACACTGCCCGTGAAATGGACGTGTTCACTCAGGGCTAGTTCCCGAACCAGGCTTTCGAGGCGTGTCGTTTCCTCCCCGCTACCCACAATGGTCAGGCGCGCATGCACGTTATCGGATCTGAGGCAATTCACAGTGTGGATGGCGTGGTCGATACGTTTGTTGGGAGCCAGTCGTGAAACCGTGATGAGTTGAATGGGGGATTCCAAGGCTTTTTCAGGCAACTCCGGCAGCGCTTGTGTGTGCACGCCGTAAGGTATCCGCTTGATCTGTCGGATGCCATGCGCACGCAGGGCGAGTTCGGTTTCCTTGCAGGAAGTCCAGAATGGGATGTTTCGGTAAAGCCAATGGGTCCATCGTTCCTGGGTTTGCCCGATTTTGTCCAGTGGCCATCGATAAAACGAGGACCAGATGGGGCCCAGCACTTCGTGTATGAACGAGACGCAGTTTGTTTGAGCCCACCAGGGAGCGAACCAGGGGATGCCGTGGTGTTGATCGATGACGAGGTCAAAGGCTGCTTGGGATTGATACCAGCGGTTGGCTGCCAGGATGGATGTTCCCAAACCGCCGCCCCTGACGATCTGGACGCCCTCCAAATCTGTCATTTTGGAGCAACCTTTGTAAGTATTGGCAAACCAATAAACTTCATGACCTCTTGCAACCAAAGCGGAAAGGTAACCCAGAGAAACACGCTCCGCCCCGCCGGAAGCGGGGTTCTCCGGGTCTCGCCAATTGAGCATCAGGAATCTCATTCGTGTAAAGCTGGGCCTTTCGCCTTTGATTTTTGTCACGTGGCGACATCCTGGCCACGCGGCTACCTTAACGAGTTGTCTCTACGAAATCGATCACGGAATTTACCCTTTACACTGCCAGTTTCAGACACCACATTGAGCAGCTTTGAACAATGAGTGTTTCTGAATCCAAATCTGCAAGGAGTAACCAGAATTCGGCGGAAGATGGCGCCAGTGAACCCCTTAGTCACAAGGCAATCAAGGAAACGGTGCGTCGTTCCCAGGAATTTCTGCTAGGGGAACAGACTTCGGAGGGTTACTGGGTCGGAGAACTCCTCATTGATGCCACTTTGGTATCGGACACCATCTGTTTCAACCATTGGCGCGGTAAAGTGGACGAGGAATGGCAGCGTAAAGCAGTCAATCACATCCTGTCCCTGCAACTGGACGATGGCGGCTGGAACATCTACCACCACGGCCCTCCCGAAGTGAACGCCACCATCAAAGCCTACCTGGCGTTGAAACTGGCAGGCGTCCCGGAAACCGATAAACGCATGCTCAAAGCGCGCGAAGTCGCGGTGAATCTCGGGGGTGTTCCCTGCATGAACACTTTTTCGAAACTCTACCTGGCTTTGTTGGGCTTGTTTCCGTGGAAGTATGTGCCGACCATTCCTTGTGAAATCATCCTCATCGGTAAATGGTTTCATGTGAACTTTCACGAGATGAGCAACTGGACGCGCGGCATCATCGTGCCATTGTCCATCATTAATCATTTTAAACCCACCCGTAAGCTCAAGAACCCCATCACCATCGACGAGCTATACCCGGAAGGCTATCATGAGCGTGATCTGCTTTTACCGCGTGATCCGGAGATGTTCACCTGGCGCAACCTGTTTCTGGCACTCGATAAACTGCACAAGTTTGCCGAGAAGGTGGCGCATATGGGGCTTCACCCTTTCCGTAAACGCGCCTTGAAAAAATCCGAGGAATGGATGTTGGAGCGATTCGAGGGGTCCAGTGGATTGGGGGCCATCTGGCCGGCGATGCTCAATTCATTGATTGCTTTGAAAGCCCTGGGCTACGACGACGATCATCCCCAAGTGCTGCGGGCGGAGCGCGAACTCAAGTTGCTGGAGCATGAAACCGAAGACTCGGTCCGTATCGAACCCTGTCTTTCACCGGTATGGGACACTGCCATCGCTTCTGTATGTCTGGCGTCTTCCGGTGTGCCAAAAGATCATCCAAAGATGCGGAAAGCCGCCGATTACCTGATCAAAAAGGAAATCCGCTTCCGGGGTGACTGGAAATACAAGAACCCCACGGATGTCGAACCCAGCGGTTGGGCGTTCGAACATGAAAACAAATTTAATCCCGACGTCGACGACAGCGCGATGGTGATCCTGGCGCTGCGGAAGATGCAGGCCAGCGACGAATCCGCACGCAAAGCTGCCATTCGGCGGGGCGTGACCTGGATCAAGACCTTCCAATGCAAGGATGGAGGGTGGGCGGCGTTCGACAAGGATTGCACTATGAGCATCATGGAAAAGGTTCCTTTCGCCGACCACAACGCCATGCTGGATCCGGAATGTGCCGACATCACCGCTCGTATTCTCGAAATGCTGGGAGAGGAGGGTTATCGAATGGATGATCCTCAGGTTGCTCATGCGGTGAAATACATCAAGGGAGAACAGGAACTCGATGGTTCCTGGTATGGCCG
This sequence comes from Verrucomicrobiota bacterium, assembly GCA_027619545.1. Classification (GTDB taxonomy): domain Bacteria; phylum Verrucomicrobiota; class Verrucomicrobiia; order Limisphaerales; family AAA164-E04; genus AAA164-E04. Next base: position 12,920 of record JAQCFT010000039.1, read on the forward strand.
TTGGGGTGTGAATTATCTTTATGGCACCTGGGCCGCTTTGAGGGGGATGCGCGCATTGAATCTGGACATGACCGAACCCTGGTTGCAGAAGGGTAAAAAATGGCTCGAAAGCGTCCAGTTGGAAGACGGTGGTTGGGGTGAACGATGCAACACCTACGACGATCCCGTTTACAAAGGCGCCGGCCCCAGCACGCCTTCTCAGACTGCCTGGGCCGTCATGGGCTTGTGCGCGTTTGATGACCCGACTTTGCCGAGCTTGAAGCGTGGGATTCAGTATCTGATCAATGCCCAGGCAGCCGATGGATCCTGGCCCGAAGATGAAACCACCGGGACCGGTTTTCCCAAGGTGTTTTATTTGAAGTATTCGATGTATCGCAACGCGTGGCCTCTTCTTGCTTTGTCGACCTATCAGGATCTGCTCGAGGCTCAAGATTCCAAAAAGCAATGAACGGCGTTGGGTGCTTAATCGCTCCCGAGTGATCAATTGGATGGTGATAGGATTCGAACCTTTGAAATGTCATGAAGCGTTTGATCTGTTTCGCCGTCTCCGATGAAAAGCGGTTCTTCCAACCTGCTCCCGATGACAAGGTGCTGGTAACCGGTATGGGAGCCAGGGCGGCTGAGGCTGCGCTTAGGAAATCGCTGAAAGACAATCGTCCGGAGCTGATTGTTGCGGCAGGTTTTGCCGGTGGGCTGAATCCTCAACTGACTTTGGGGCAAGTGGTGCTGGATGATCGACAAGGCGCTGCGGCAGCACGCATCAATGCCCGGAAAGATTCCGCACTTATTGTGACAGGAATCATTTTTTCCTCTGCTCGAGTATTGATAACCCCGGAGGAGAAGGGCAAATGCCGATCAGAAACGCACGCCGATGCAGTGGACATGGAATCAGAAACCATTCGGCGCATCGCTGGCGAGCAGGGCATACCCATGATCGCATTGCGCTCCATTTCGGATACCGTGCATGAGATGTTGCCTCTTGATTTCAATCAGTTCATGACACCCCAGGGAGGGATGCGTTTTGGTCGACTGATTGCCCACCTGATGTTTCACCCGGGCAAGATCCCTTCACTGTTACGCTTTCAAAAGCGAGTCAGCATCGCCGCACGCGAATTGGCTAAAGCACTTGAAATGGTGAATGGTGAATGGTGAATGCTCGAAGCGGACGATAGGTAGATCGGACCGTCCCCGGTCCGCACCTTGTGGCTTTCCTGTTCAAATATGCCATCCAAAGGAAACCCTGACGTGGAGTCATAGCGCAAGCCACATCGACGGGCTTTGAAGCAACTGGCTTTCGAGAACCACAGGCTTCCCAAAACGGAAGTTGATGGTGAATTGTAAGCCACAAGGGGCGCGCCCGGGATTCACGCAGTCGCGGGACAGGCAGGCACGATCTACCCGGACCCATCCCTGAAATCATTCAATATTTTAAATTCGCTATTCACTATTTGAACCACCGCTTCCTTCAGTCAGTTCGATGATTTGACCGGATGGAATGTTTTGGAATGTTTCCGTTTTGCCGCCGGGCCAGTGGACTTCGATTTGATTGATGTTCTCATGAGAACCCAGACCAAAGTGAAGCCTGGTTCCGTAGTGACTCTGATAGCCTCGTCCACTGTGGACTTCGTCGACGAAGGTTTGATCGCCAGCATGTACTTTGACCTTTGCTCCAATTCCAAATTTGTTGGACCGTGTTCCTTTTAAATTGATTTGAACCCAGTGTTGGTTTGTCGAAAGATCGTTTCTAAGCAGAGTTGGTTTTTGGCGGGTGTTCAGGACGACCACATCAATATCTCCGTCGTTGTCCAGGTCGTCAAAAGCCGCGCCGCGGCTGCTGAATTTCGGGTTGAGACCGCTTCCCGCTTCAAGTGTGACATCTCGGAATTTTCCGTTGCCCAGGTTCATGATGACGCGGTTTTGAGCTTCAAATGTTTTACTGTCGTTCCAGAGATGGATGTTGTCCTGCAGGTGACCGCAGGCGATGAAAACGTCCCGAAAACCGTCATGGTTCAAGTCCGGCATGCCCAGTCCCCAGGTCACTTCGTGATAGGTTCCTTCTCCTGCGCTGCTTGTGTGCGTGATGTCGGTGAAGAACCCGTCGCCGTCATTGTGGTAATGAGTGGTCCACTGTTGTTCGTAAGATGTCATGTAAAAGTCCGGTAAACCGTCGTTGTCCAGATCCGCGCAATCCACTCCCATGGTTCCGAGGCCGATGCCATTTCGATCATATGCAAGACCGGTCAGGAGCCCGACTTCTTTAAAGGATCCTTTGCCATCATTTTGCCAGACAAAGTTGGCCAGGGCATCGTTGCCCACAATGATGTCAGTGTCGCCGTCGTTGTCGTAATCGGCGCACACGATCCCCATCCCGGTACCTTTTTTTGATGTAATGCCCGATACTTCACTGATGTCGGTAAAGGTACCGTCTCCGTTGTTTTGAAAGAGAGTATCGGCCGTTGGTCCATAGATCGCAGGGCCCGTGTAGGCGGGGTGCCCGTTGATATGTCGTTCCTTGTGTTTTTCCAGAGTGAAATCACAGTAATTGGCAACGAACAAATCAAGGTCACCGTCCTGATCGATGTCCAGAAACGAGGCTCCGGCTCCAACCTGGTCTCCATTCGCCACGCCGGCTTTTTGTGTCACATCGGTAAAGGTACCGTCCCCATTGTTGCGGTAAAGGATGTCGGGGCCAAAGTTGGAGAGAAATATATCCGGAAAACCGTCGTTATCATAATCCCCGATGCAGACTCCCAAGTGATAGGCCCGGTCGCTGAGACCTGAATCCGAGGTGATGTCAGTGAATTTCCATTGTCCGTCATTTCGGTAAAGCACGTTCCCTGCCTCGGAAGCTTTGCGATCCGACCCGGGAAGCGGGGCGCCGTTGAGGAACAGGATGTCGATGAGTCCGTCATTGTTGTAATCAAACGTAGCCAGTCCGGATGCCACACTTTCCACAATGTAGCGATGTTTGCCTTCTCCCCCGTCCGAATGGGTGAATGTGATGCCGGTCACACCGGTGACATCGCTCAGGCGAATGGCCGGCTGACTCGATACCGTTTGATTGACAAGACCCCACACGATGCATGTCATCAGAGCGCGTGACAGGGTACTCGGGCGTTTGTTTTTTTTGGGGAGGTAAGTCATTCCAGGTTTCCTTTGCCTTCCAACAGGGTGATGTGTTGGTCGGCTTTTATTGTTTGAAAAGCATCGGTAGTGCCGCTGGTCCATCGAACTTCAATTCGATCAACCTTTTCATGGGAACCCAAGCCGAAATGCAATCGCTTTCCAAAATCACTCTGATAGCTTCGGCCACTGTGCACTTCGTCCATTTGAGTCATATCACCGGTCTTGACGTAAACACGTGCTCCGGTTCCGTCACGGGGTGACTTTGTTCCGATCAGGCTGATCTGGAGCCAATGGTTGTTGGTTTGAGACTCGTTGCGTATCAGGGTGGGTTTGGATCGTGTGTTGAGCACCACCGCGTCGATGTCCCCATCATTGTCCAGATCGTCAAAGGCTGCCCCGCGGCTGCTCATCTTGGGTAATAATCCCGTGCCGCTTTGATCTGAAACATTTGTGAATTTGCCGGATCCGGTGTTGTGCAACAGGATGTTCCTGGCGGCCCATTGGGTGTTGGTGTCGAATTGATCCACGTTGTCGATCAGGTGACCGCAGGCGATGAAAATATCCTTGTGGAGGTCGTTGTCAAAATCCACCCAGCCGACGCCCCATTTCACATCCGCATAAGCCCCCATGGCTGCGCCGGTCTGGCGGGCGACGTCCTCGAAGGAGGCTCCCTTACGGTTTTCGTAGAGGGTGGGGAGTTGGCGCTGGTAAGGGGTGATGTAGACGTCGAACCATCCGTCATGATTCCAATCCGCAATTTCCATCCCCATGGAACCCTGAACGTTTCCAAAAGCGTCATAAGCCAGGCCCATCAATGCTCCGGTGTCTTTGAAATGGCCCTTGCCCTCGTTGATGAGCAGGAAATCCGGACGCAGATCGTTTCCGACGATGATGTCGGTATCCCGATCGTTGTCGATGTCGACTGCAATGACTCCCATACCTGCTCCGGGCAGGGAGGCGATGCCGGAGGATTCGCTGATGTCGGTGAACACGCCGTTCCCATCGTTGCGAAACAATTGATTCGTAGTGGAAGGGTAGTTCAATGGACCTACGTAGGCGGGAAACCCGTTCATGTGGGTGATGTGGTGATTGTCGAACGTGAAGTCCACGTAATTGGCGACAAACAGGTCGAGATCTCCGTCGCCTTCGATGTCCAGAAAACATGCGCCGGCACCGACATGTGATCCTCCGCTGACACCGGCCTTTTCCGTGACGTTGCTGAAGGTTCCGTTGCCGTTGTTTTGGTAAAGAATGTTTGGCCCGAAATTATTCAGGAAGAGGTCGGGATCTCCATCGTTGTCATAATCCCCGACACACACGCCCAGGTGGTAGGCGGTATCGTTGAGCCCCGCATGCTTTGTGACGTCAGTGAATTTCCAGTCACCTTCGTTTTGATAGAGCGCATTGTGTGCGGTCCCTTCTCCGGTTGGCTGCACAGGCAGAGGTGCGCCGTTCAGGAAGAGGATGTCGATCAGTCCATCTCCGTTGAAATCGAACGTGGCAAGTCCGGATGCGACTGTTTCAACGATGAATCGCTTACCGCTGCTTCCATCCGTGTGCACGAAGTCAATGCCGGACGCCTGTGTGACATCTGTCAACTGAATCGAGTAGAAGTTTTCGGCGGTGAAAGCCATCCATGGCATCACCATGACCGATATCATGGAGCAGGGGAGAGTCCACTGGCGGTGAACATGTTCGTGAAAGCTCATCCGTTTCATACCTCAAGGCTTTTTGGCGTTGGCAGCCGCTTTTTCCAGTTGCTTAAGGAGCCCTTGGTAGCGCTGGTCCTCCGGATCCAGTTCGACGGCTCGTCGGATGGCATTGAGAGCGCCTTCCAGATTGCGGGTTTTGATGCAGGCGGCGGACAGCAGGTAATAGCGTGCGGCGTTTGGTTCCAGCATCACGGCCTTGGCGGCCATTTGAACGGCATCTTCAAAATTCCTGTTGCCGATCATGTATAGTTCAGCCAGTGCGTGATATGCGGCGGCCCAATCCGGCCAGAGGTATCGTGCTCGTTTGTAATGAGTCTCCGCCTCTTCGAGTTGTTTGGATCGAGTGGCCAGCCTGCCCAGAAAGTAATGATTCAGGGGGTTGGTCGGGTGTGCCTTGGACATTCGATCAAAAACTTTCATGCCTTTTTCCAGTTGTTGGGTGGAGACGTAGAGGGTTTCGATGGCCAGGCGATAGTTTTGATTCTCCTGATCCAGCTCGGCAGATTGATAAAACAGCTTGGCCGCTTCCTCGGTATTGCCATTGGCTAAATGCATTTGCCCCGCTCCGAAAAAGGTTCGAGCACTGACATCTTTCAACATTTCCATGCCACTGAGGTTTTCCTTGTCGGCACTGCGTTCGGACAGGGCTTTACGATCTTCGGCCTCATTCTGCACGAACAAGTCGCGGTAATTAGCGGCTTCTTCGGTTTCGCCCAGGCGTTGACAACTGGTGAATAACCCAAAATAGGCTTGTGTGTGTTTGGGGTTGATTCGGACTGTGTTGAGGAAAGCCGTTTTCGCCAGGTCGAATTGCCTGGCTTGCATGTGGGCCTGACCAAGCAGATACCAGCTTTCCGGCGAAACATATGCCAGAACCACCGCGTTCTTCAACGCCGCGATGGCTTCTTCTGTCCTGCCCATATCCATCTGAGCCTGCCCAAGTCGATTCATAATCTCCGGATGCGGTTTGCCATGCTTCATGGCTTCTTCGCAAATTCTGACCGATTCTTCGGGATCCCCTTTTTCATAAGCGATTTTCGCCAGCATGATCCGGGGTTCCATCAAGTCGGGCTGCATCTTGAGGCTCTGGTTCAGGTGACGGGTGGCTTCATCGGATTGGCCGATATTGTAGTAGGCAGACCCAAGCAGAACATGTGACATCGGGCTGTCAGCATATGTGTCAGCGACTTTGATGGCGGCCTGGATGGCTTGCTGTTTTAGTATTTCAGCATCAGGCTGGATGGAAGGTTTAATCGCTTCGGATGTTTCCTTTGCCTCGGTCGGGGTTTCGATCGGCGATTCTGCTCCCAGAGCGGCATGGCAGGTGAGGCAGAAGATTGCAAGCATGAAACTGGCTCTCTGGAACACGTTCTTTCCCTGTGTCCAGTCTTTGAAATCCTTGCTGTTGGCTTTCATGTTGGTTCGCCGACTTGTCTCGAGTTTTCTGTTGTCATGTGTGTTTACTGGTTGGACCAAACCGTGTGGATCTTGAAAGGAACGGTAGGATTGGGCCTTGTAAGTGTCAAGCGGTTCGTCTGCTGGGGCAGATCCGGTTAAGTGGACTGTTGGAATTTGTGTCCTTAATTGGGTTGTTGAGTTGTTACCTTGCCACCGGCTCCCGAAAGAACCCCGACACTCGTCATTCGCATCTTCGAGACCGGTATCCATACGAGTGAAGACCTCCACAGCAACAATTTCCACTCTGTGCCGGAGTCATGAGATAATTGCTTTTTTGGTCATATCATTGCCTTTCATCTGCTTTTTTTTGGACTTTTCCTTGTTTTGTGCCTCCTGGTTGTGTAGACGTCTTGCAATCCGTCTGTAAGTATGTAGCTCAGATTTTAAGCAATTCCTCCTGGTGGGTAACTTTTTACTGCCGTGTGTGTTATGAAAATTGGTTAAAGTTGTCCGTTTGGTGGAATGATGTGGGATCTGAGTTGCGTTCCGGTTAACCGGTTCCAAACGTGGAACTTGCAGGGTGGGTGTAGAATCAGTTGAAAAACGTTGTTATGTTTAAAAACCTAAAAACCATGTGCATTGCCCTCCTGCTGGGGGCATTCGGTGGCATCGCTCAAGCTCAGCTGAGCGACGTCACTCAGCCAGGCGACACGATAGTCGCTACATCGGACAACAGTCCGGGATCGGAAGGCGTTACCAACGCCATTGATAACGCAGATACGAAGTACTTGAACTTCGATATCAGCAACACCGGGTTCACAGTGACTCCATCGGTAGGTTTGACTGTCGTCAGCGGCATTTCATTGAGATCTGCTAACGATGCAGTGGAACGTGATCCTGCCTCCTATACACTGGAAGGATCGTATGATGGAGTTAACTTTACTGAGATATCCGCAGGTGATGTTCCCGCTTTTGCGGATCGATTCACCACTCAGTACTTCTTCTTCGAGAACAGCACTCCCTATTTGTCTTACCGATTGGTTTTCCCAACGGTGGCTGATGAAGGTGCTGCAAACAGCATGCAGATCGCTGAAGTGGAATTGTTGGGGGCCCAAGCTCCTGGCGACGTGACTCAGCCCGGTGATGCCATTGTGGCTACCTCTGACAACAGTCCTGGCTCAGAGGGAGTAACCAATGCGATCGACAATGCCGATACCAAATATCTGAACTTCGACAAGGTCAACACCGGGTTCACCGTAACCCCATCCGTTGGCTTGACTGTTGTGAATGGTGTCACATTGCGTTCTGCCAATGACGCTGTTGAGCGTGATCCTGCGTCTTTCACACTTGAAGGATCCTATGACGGAGTGAACTTCACCGAAATCTCCGCTGGCGACGTTCCTGCGTTTGCAGATCGTTTCACTACTCAGTACTTCTTCTTCGAGAACAGCACTCCCTATTTGTCTTACCGATTGGTTTTCCCAACGGTGGCTGATGAAGGTGCCGCAAACAGCATGCAGATTGCTGAAGTGGAATTGCTCGGTTCGCAGGCTCCTGGTGATGTGACTCAACCAGGAGACGCTATCGTTGCTACTTCCGATAATAGTCCTGGTTCTGAAGGTGTGACCAATGTGATTGATAATGCTGACACCAAATACCTGAACTTCGACAAAGTGAACACCGGTTTCACGGTGACTCCCTCCGTCGGTCTGACGATCGTTAGCGGTTTGACCTTGCGTTCGGCCAATGACGCTGTTGAGCGTGATCCCGCCTCCTATGTTTTGGAAGGATCCTATGATGGAGTGAATTTCACTCAGATCTCCAGTGGGGATGTTTCTGCCTTCGCAGACCGTTTCACGACACAGTATTTCTTCTTTGATAATGCGACCGCTTATCTTTCCTACCGGTTGGTCTTCCCTACCGTGTCGGATGAAGGTGCTGCCAACAGCATGCAGATTGCAGAGGTCCAACTGCTCGGAACTCAGCTTCCTGGTGACGTGACCCAGCCTGGTGACTCTATTGTGGCCTCCTCTGATAACAGTCCCGGTTCTGAGGGTGTCACCAACGCCATCGACAACGCCGACACAAAGTATCTGAACTTCGACAAAGTGAACACTGGTTTCACGGTGACGCCAAGTGTTGGTTTGAGTCAGATCATTGGTTTGTCGTTGAAGTCTGCCAACGACGCAGTTGAGCGTGATCCGGCTTCTTATGTCTTGGAAGGTTCCTATGACGGTGTGAACTTTACTGAAGTTGCTTCCGGTGATGTGCCTGCGTTTGCGGATCGCTTCACGACTCAGTATTTCTTCTTTGATAACAGCACGCCTTACTTGACCTACCGCGTCACATTCCCGACCGTGGCCGACGAAGGTGCTGCCAACAGCATGCAGATTGCTGAAGTGGAACTCTTCCCTCAACCCGGTGGAAGCTGCGCCGATTTCAGCAGCGTCAGCGAAGGTTTGATTTCTCAGCAACCTACCGACACCCCTGTGTTGGCTGGCGCCACTGCTTCGATCAGCGTGGTTCCTTCCGGTCCTTGGGATGTTCAGTGGTTGAAGCAAGGTCCTGGCGATTCTTCGTTCGTCTTGGTGGACGGCGCTACCAGCGCAACTCTGGAAGTCAAAGATGTGACCGCCGACATGGACGGCACGATCTACCAGGCACGCGTTTCCAACTCACAGTGTGACGCTCAATACAGTCAGCAAGTGACTCTGAGCATCTTCACTCCATCTGATACCACCAGTGTTGGTTTCACCTTCCGTGGTGGTGGCGCCAATGGCGCACCGACGTCCATGACACCCACTGATATTGCTGGTTTCCATCCACAGGCATATTGGAACAATGTGGAAGGTGGCAGCGGAGATACCGGCGGAGGTGTTTGGAATGATGAATCCGGTGCTGCCGATGCCGAGGCTGTTGACAGCAACAACTCAGGTACCGAAGTGGGCATAGAGTTCACGACGGGTGGTACATGGGGTGCTGGTTCTCGTACTGCCAGCGCAACCGGACGTATGCTGAACGGCTTGGTCCGAACAAATGATGACTCCCTGGAGGATGGGACCACTGAATTGGTGGTATACGGTCTTCCTGCCGGAAGTCATTCCTTGATTATCTACACGGTTCAGGTGCCATTGGAATTCTGGGACCTTGATATCGAAGTGGAAGACGCCAACGGCGCTCAGAGACGCTACATGCGTCCTCAGAACTCGGATGAATACAACCCTTCTCCGAATTATGTTCTGGTTACAGCAGAGGATGCAGACGCACGTTCTGTCGGCAATATGGTTGTGTTCAGTGGGTTGACGCCTAGTAACGGTGAGATCACCATTCGCTATGCTGCTCCCAGTGGGAACGATCAGGGACCAGGTATTAACGGCTTGCAAGTTCTCCTCAACAAGGAGTTCGTCCCGCCTCCTGTTATCAATGTGCAGCCCATCTCCACCAATGGTGTGGACGGCAGTCCGTTGGAACTCAGCGTGGATGCGTCCGGTGCTGACTCCATTCAATGGTTCAAGAATGGTCAGCCCATTCCTGGAGCCACCGGGGCAACTCTCCGTCTCGGTAGATTGTCCGCCGGTGATGCAGCCGCCTATTCGGTGACTGCTTCCAATGACGGTGGTAGCGTGACCAGTAAAGCTGCTGTTGTGGATGTGCTCCCTAACAAGGACATCACCAACGGTTTGGTTTCTTACTTCCCATTTGATGGAAACGCCAACAACGCCGCCGGCGCTGCAAATGGTGAAACCAAGAATGGAGCCGGTTTCGGTTCCGGTCAGATTGGTCAAGCCCTTGAGCTGGACGGTTCCGATGACTGGGTGTTTGTTCCCAATTATCCGAAGCCTTCCAAAGCCATGACTGTTTCGACCTGGGTGTTGCCTGACGGCATCGATTGGGGTCCAGTTGTTCGCAACTGGGTGACAGAACTGGGTGACGGCCGATTTGGT
>JAQCFT010000410.1 GCA_027619545.1 Verrucomicrobiota bacterium
CAGGCAGGGTTCACAGATTTTAGGAACAGCGCGAAAAAAAGTGGCTGCCTCGTCAATGGTCATGTCGAGCACATCCGCGATGGTTCGCCCCTTGTAATTGATCTCGAGTGTCTCACGATTGTACCGCTTGCCCTGGCACACTTCGCAGGTCACATAAACGGAAGGCAGGAAATGCATCTCTATCTTGAGCAATCCATCGCCCTGACATTTTTCGCATCGCCCTCCCTTGACATTGAAACTGAATCGACTGGATTCGTATCCCCTGATCCGTGAAGAGGGCAACCGCGCAAACAGATCGCGAATCTGATTAAAAATCCCGGTATAGGTTGCGGGATTGCTGCGTGGCGTGCGTCCGATGGGGCTTTGGTCCATGACGATGATTTTGGAAAATTTCTCGTCGCCGTAAATAGCCTGGTGTTTGCCCGGGCGATCCTTGGCTCCATACCATTTTCGCATCAGCGTCTTCCGAAGAATGTCATCGATCAAAGTGCTTTTCCCGGATCCACTGACTCCCGTCACACAGGTCATCACCCCCAACGGAATCCGCACATCGATGTTTTTCAGATTGTTTTCTTCGGCGCCCTTGATGGTCAACCAGCCTTTATCTGGCGTGGGTGGAATCCTGTTGACGGGTACGTCAATGGCATATTCTCCCGACAAATATTTTCCAGTGAACGAAGCTTTGGACTTTATAATATCATCGATGGAACCATGCGCCACCACTTCGCCTCCATGCGCTCCGGCACCAGGACCCACATCGACCAGGTAATCGGCTTTGCGTATCGTGTCTTCATCATGCTCCACCACCAGTACCGAATTCCCCAGATCACGCAATCGAATCAACGTTTCCAACAAACGATCATTGTCGCGCTGATGCAGTCCGATACTGGGTTCGTCCAAAATATAAAGCACCCCCACCAAACCGCCGCCGATCTGTGTGGCAAGCCGGATGCGTTGGGCTTCGCCGCCGCTGAGGGTGCCGCTTTCGCGATCCAGATTGAGGTAACCCAGTCCCACTTCGTTCAGAAACCGCAAACGGGAAAGGATCTCCTTGATGAGATCGCCAGCCACTTTGCTCTGGAATTCGGTCAGGTTCAGCCCTTCAAAAAACTGTTGTGCCCGTTCAATGGTCAGGTGACATACATCCATGATGGACAAACCCGGAATATCCGGAAAAGCGAGTTTGGAAGCTCCAACCTTTCGAACAAAATCAACATCCCCCAAGGTTGCCGCCAGCACTTCTGGGCGGAGACGCAATCCTTGACATTGATCACAGGCCACGGGGCTCATGTAGGATTTGAGACGGTTTCGACTGGTGTCACTCTCGCTTTCCTCGAATTGTCGTTCAAGCATGGGAATGACCCCTTCGAAAGCACGTTTTTGGACCCGACGAGTAGAGCCTTTTCCGACTTGAAAGGAAATTTGTTCGTCCCCTGAACCGTATAAAAGCACTTCGCGAAACGTAGCTTTCAAGTTCTTGAATGGCGCATCCATGCGTTGGCCATAGTGTGAGGCCAGGTCCTTGACCAGAGTGTCGTAGAATAAAATCTGGGTCTTGGCCACTTTCCTTAACGGAAGAATGGCACCATCGGCGAGGGATTTTTTTTGATCGGGAATGATCAGGTCCGGATCAAATTCCATTTGCTGCCCAAGTCCGTGACACGATTCACAAGCCCCGGAGAGGGAGTTGAAAGAAAAATGCTTTGCCTCGAGGCGTTCATACGTTTTGCCGGTTTCGGGACTGTATAGCCTGTTGGATCGAGTGCGTTCCTCCCACACCTCCTGATCCCGATTTTCAGGTGTTTGCACCAATAGCAGCACGACGCCACCGCCCCAGCGCAGAGCCGTTTCGATGGAATCCGCCAGACGCACCCTCACCTTGTCCTGCACCACCAGTCGATCCACCACCACATCGACCGATTGAAAGCTTCCGGCTTCCAACACAGACGGAGGCAAGGCCCCCAGGTCGTAATACTCGCCATCCATGCGCACACGCACAAACCCCTCTCTGGCCAGGCGGTCGAGCGTAGGCTTGACCGGTTCCTCTTGAAAGAACGTCACGGGAGCCAACAACATGACACGCGTTCGCTCAGGCGAGAGCATGACCTCATCCACGATATCCGAAGTCGTCTGATGATAGATGGGCTTTCCCGTCTCCGGACAATAGGGTTGTGCCACGTTGGCAAAGAGCAAACGAAGATAATCAAAAATCTCCGTTGTCGTAGCAATGGTGGAGCGTGGATTGCTCGCCGTGCCGCGTTGTTCGATGGCAATGGAGGGTGAAAGTCCCTCGATGTAGTCCACGTCAGGTTTCTGCATTTGATCCAGGAACTGCCGGGCATAGGACGAAAGGGATTCGACATACTTGCGGCGGCCTTCGGCGAAAATCGTATCAAAGGCAAGGGAAGATTTTCCCGAACCACTTAATCCGGTAAAAACCACCAGTCGATTGCGGGGAAGATTCAGGGAAACATTCTTCAGATTATGTTCCCTGGCTCCCCCGATGCGTATCCATTCCTGACCCATAAAGCAAGATTTCAGAACCCGCGTGAAGGACGAGCCTATGTTTTCGGGAGCGAGAGGACAAGAATTTGATTCCCAAAAACACGAGGACAAAATCCGTCTGGCTCCATACGATTCGAAACATCCATCAAACCACTAGGGAAAGTCCACGAACGGGCGAACCTGCCTACCCAACGCCCCTCAGCAGGCAGGAAGTGTGGTCCCCGGCGTGTCTCCTTGTGGTAAGCACCCTCTTTTTGCTCTCCGTTTGGAGAATCCAAGGGTTTATAAATGCCAGTTTTAGCTACAAAAGCAAAGAAAAGGAGTTTTGATGCTTCAATCACGCAAGGGTTTTTCTTTGGTTGGCATTTAAAACTGGCACACCACAAGAGACAGACTGGAACAATCAGCACTACCCGTCACCCAAGAAGGGACCATCCTGCCTGTCATGAAATATTGAACCAAGCTCAAAAAAAACCGCCGTATAAACGGCGGTTTTTTCTTGTTAAAGATGACTGATTAAAATGTGTATCAGGCCTCGGAGGCACCTTTTTCACTAGTCTGAGCAACGGTCGTATCCCCTTCGTCATGCAGTCCCGCATGCTTGAACTTGTGCTGGTGAGGCTCGATCGAGTTGATCCGATACTTTTTCACCATGTGATCCTGCTCCAGATCAACTTCCTCTCCGGCTTTTTTACCGAGAAGGATCTTGGCCAAAGGCGACAAATAACTGATGATGCCACCTTCCGGATCGGAGTCCCATGCTCCCAGAATGGTGTAAGATTCCTCACTGCCATGGGACAAGTCGGTCACCTTGACCAAGGTTCCGGGATTGACCGTGTCAGTGGAAACATCTGAAAAGTCGGTTCCTCGAGCACGGGTCAAGTCGGCTTCCAGTTCGGCTTTTCGATTCATCAGAAGCTTCTGCATTTCCTTGGCAGCCTTGTATTCATGGTTTTCACGCAAGTCACCATAACTACGGGCCACGGCAATTTCCTTGGAGTTCTCAGGGATCTTCTTCTGGACCAACTCGGTGTATTCTTTACGGCGACGCAACAAACTGTCCCAGGAAACAAGCAATCCACGGTCTTCTGAAGCGGATTGTTCACCGGAGATAAGGGCTTGAATGGCCGGGTAACATTTAACGATACGACCAAGCAACGAACGCTTGTCCATATCATCAAAACAGGAACTGAACTGAAGCGCGCGGGTCAGGTCTTTGACCACTTCCAAATCAGCGGTTTCGATCAATTCTGGAATCAAATCCTGATCTCCCATGATGAAATCGTTCAAACGACTGGTTTTCTTTTCGTTGAACTGATCGCGCTCCATGGCGGTGATCATCGCCCGGAACACTTCA
>JAQCFT010000411.1 GCA_027619545.1 Verrucomicrobiota bacterium
GATCATATAAACCCAGCGCCAGGGAGCATGCATCCAGGCAAGGAATCCTGCCATAAACGGGGCTGCCATCGCTCCAATGGTAAAAGCGGAATGCACCAGATTCATCAAACGGCTCTGACCTGGAGTTTCGATACGCACCACTCCCACATTGATGGAAACCTCCACCGCGCCCTGCCCCAATCCAAGTATTACGAACATCACCATGTTGATCGGCAATGAAGACCCCGTCCCAAAACCACCGATCCCGATAGCCTGCAGCAACAACCCCACCACCATCAAACGACGGATTCCCAGGTGAGGAAGCACCAACCCGGTCACAAAGGTGGACAAAAAATATCCCGCGGCACTCGCCGCGAAAATCCAACCCGCCGCCAGATAACTCCATTCGAAGTGACGAATCACCAACGGCAACGTGGCGCCGGCGGTGGTCCCGATACCTCCAAACACAAGGAAATTGGCATAGTAATAAACCACCGATGCACGTGTTGATCTGGTTGTATCCGATGACATCGGGGCGAAGTAGATCAAATCAATGCCCCATGATCCACTTGATTCTCACTTTCGGATTAAAAAGTTGATCAAGATTCTTGGATCCACTTTACTCGGACCACACATGAACACCGTCACGGCACACAAGAAATCGCGTCTGAAGCGATGGGGAATCGTCGTCCTCTGTTTCGGTCTGTTGACGTGCTTCATCTGTTTCACAGGTGTGGATCACAAGCCTTACCTGGAAAGCCATTACTACAAACAAACACTGACCGCCATCGAGCAGACAACTCCTGACGATCGCCTCGCCACTCTGTCCACCCTCTACGTGGGAACGGGAAAATCTTCCATTATCCCCGCGATATCGGGAACCACCAAAGAGGTGGAACAAGGAATCTTCCCCGGACTGCCGCTCGGAGGTTATGGCGCACGCAGGGGCGCTCCTGCCACCGGCACGCTGGACCCGCTTTACGTGAAGGCGATTTGGCTCAAGAGTGGCGACGCGGAAGGAGCGGTTGTGGCGATGGACATGTTGACCCCGCCCTTCGAAATGATCGATCTGTTCCGTGAGGAAGTTTCCAATCGACTGGGTCTGCCACCGGGACATTTCTACTTTGGCGCGACCCACAGCCATGGCGGGCCGGGAGGCTGGGCGAAAGGGATGGTGGGAGAAGCGTTTGCCGGCCCTTACGAATCCGGATTCAATATCTGGTTGAAAGAACGTGTGTTTGAAAGCCTGGAAACCGCCAGGAAATCACTTCAACCCGCTTCCATCGCTTTCAGTGAAACCGAGATGCCCGACTGGGTGCACAACCGGCTCGTTCATGAAAACGGCATCGAAGATCCCATGTTGCAATCCCTGTTCATTCAGCCTGAATCGGCCCCCCTCATCACCATCGGATCCTTCTCAGCCCATGCAACGGTGATGGGATCGGATTCCATGCAGTTTTGCGGGGATTACCCGGGACACTGGGCTCGCGTGGTGGAAGACGAAACGGGCGGATTTGCCATGTTTCTCGCCGGAGGTGTCGGCAGTCACAGTCCAACGGTCAAAACCAAAGGACACGCGGCTGCGGAAGATATGGGACAAGCATTAGCCAGGCAAACTGTTCAGCAATGGAAAATCGCAGAGTTCGAAAAAGAACCGACCCTGTCGTTAACGGAATGGGACATTCACCTACCGGAACCTCACGTGCGCGTCGTTGGCAACGTTCGATTGAGACCATGGCTCGCGAAAAAACTCCTACCCACCGAACGGTCTGTTCCCCTGCCCGGCTTACGACTGGGAAATGTCCTGCTCATCGGAACTCCATGTGATTTCAGCGGAGAATTGGCGGCGGGATTACGCGAGCATTTTCAGGTGGGCGGATTTCATTCCATGATCACCAGTTTCAATGGTGATTACATTGGGTATGTGGTACCACAAAAGTATTATTATCTGAATGCATACGAGTCCAAACTCATGTCATTTTACGGCCCCAGCACTGCACCCTATCTCACCGATATGGTCCGACGACTCGGACATCATCTGATGGATACCGTCACGCCCTGAAATTCCTTTTCATGCTATCGTGTCTTACAGCGGCACGGCACGATTCTGTCGAAGAAGGTAGCAACACATATAACCGGCTATGAATACGTTATACCGCATTCATTAGCGTGCTCGCACATCACTTCAGATGTTCAAACACCTCCTGATTGCCCGCTGATACCCCCTTAATCAAGCCAGTGATTGATGACGGATATCCTTTGCTTCGCAAAGGAAGACGACTTCTTCGGCGATGTTGCTGGCGTGGTCACCGATACGTTCCAGGCTTTTGGCGATGGTAATGTAGTGGAGGCAACGCATGGCACATTCCGGTTCCCGCACCATCCATTCGGTCATGCGATGATAGATCGCCTTGTTCATCGCGTCGGCTTCCTTGTCCCGCAACACGATTTTGCGGGCGACATCAGCTTGACGAAAGACAAAGGCATCAAGGGAAGCCTTAAGCATATCGATCACCAGATGAGCCAGGGGTTCGATATCGACGTGAGATTTCAAAGGGCTTTCCTTCATCAACTCCAGGCTTCTGCGGGAAATGGTGGTGGCTTCGTCCCCGACCCGCTCCAGTTCGGTCGAAATCTTCATGGCCATGGCAATGAACCGCAGATCGGAAGCCAATGGAGCCTGGGCAAGCATCACGATTGCAAATTCATCCACTTCTTTCTCCAACTGATCAATGACCGAATCCTGCTCTTTGACGGACCTGGCCAATCGTTCCTCCCGGTCCAAAACTGATTGCACAGCACCTCTTACACAGTGCTCCGCATTACTTGCCATCAAGAGGAGTTTTTCCTTCAGTTGCTCGGTCTCAATGTGGATCTGTTGGGTCATAGGCTCTGGTGATTCAAACGCTTCAATACCTCGACAGTATGCATCATCCAAAGCGCCCTGTCACGTAATCCTCGGTTTGTTTTTTTGAAGGAAAAGTAAAAATCCTCTTGGTTGGTCCCATTTCCACCAGTTCACCAAGGTAGAAGAAAGCTGTTTCATCGGAAATTCGGGCGGCTTGCTGCATGTTATGCGTTACCAAAACGATCGTGTAATCCTGTTTCAAACTCAGAATTAGTTCTTCTATGCGAGCCGTCGCCACCGGATCCAAAGCAGATGCGGGTTCATCCATGAGCAATATTTGCGGTTGAACCGCAATCGCTCGAGCGATGCATAGGCGCTGTTGCTGCCCGCCGCTCAAACTGAGGGCATTGCGCTGCAGATCGTCTTTTACTTCGTCCCACAATGCAGCGAGTCGCAAACTTGTTTCGACTTTTGCATCGATTTCCTTCACATCCTTTTCTCCATGGAGACGCAGCCCGAAAGCAATGTTTTCATAAACAGACTTTGGGAACGGATTGGATTTCTGAAAAACCATCCCAACTTGCTTGCGCAGCTGGATCACATTGACCGATCGGTCGTTGATATCCACCCCACCAATACGAACGGATCCCTCAACCGAGGTTTGTTCGATGAGATCATTCATGCGATTCAGGCATCGCAAGAGGGTAGATTTCCCACAACCGGATGGTCCTATGAATGAAGTCACCCTGTTTTGTAAAATATTGAGCGTCACTTTGTGCAGCGCCCGAGTCACTCCGTAGAAAAAGGACAGCCCTTCAATTTCAACCAACACCTCACGCTGCAGGTTCACCTTTTCAGGCGACGAATCGGTGCTGGTTGCTTTCGGTTGTTCGGGTTTCATCAAAAAGGACTGTGACATTGATTTTAACGGTGTTGAGGGTGTTATTTCTAACGACATAAGTTGGTTTTTATCAACTGTCATCCATCCACCGCTTGGTATTGTTGATAACGGTGACGGATCCTGGCCC
>JAQCFT010000412.1 GCA_027619545.1 Verrucomicrobiota bacterium
TCTGAATGAATTCCCAATCCTATTTGAAAACCCTCCCACCGTCGCGGGAAATCCAGCGCCCGGCAAGCGCATCAAAGGAACGACCTCCGGTTGGAAGGACACCAATGCTTATCACACCCTCTATCTTCCAACAGATTGGACACCCGACATCCAATGGCCTGTGATCGTTGAATATCCGGGAAATGGAGGCTATTCCAATGCTCTGGGAGATGTCAGCGAAGGGACGGTTGAAGGCTGTATGATGGGCTACGGGCTTTCCGGCGGAACTGGATTCATCTGGATCTCGATGCCCTTTGTCAGTGCGGCGGGACAAAATGCCGTCAAGTGGTGGGGGGATATTGAATCCACCAAGCGTTACTGCATCCAAACTGTGAATGCTGTTTGCGAGCAATACAACGGCGATCCTTCACGGGTCATCCTGGCAGGATTCTCACGCGGAGCCATCGCCTGCAACTACATTGGACTCCACGACGACTCCATTGCCGATCTTTGGTGCGGCATGATCTGTCATAGCCATTATGAAGGTGAATTCAAACATCCCGCACCAGATGAATCCGAATGGCCCGACCGATTGAAACGGCTGGGCAAACGACCGCAATTCATCAGTCACGAAATGTCGGCCCACCCCATTCAAAAAGTGATTCAACATGCCGGTTTCGAAGGCAACCTCACTTTTCAAGCACTACCATTCAAAAACCACAGCGCCAGATGGACCCTCTGCGATCTTCCTTTGAGGAATCAAGCCAGACAATGGCTGCTGCAATTTGGAAATCAGCCCTGATCCTTTGGTCAACAGAAAGGATTCTTGAACAAACAATGGTTTCCCCGGCATATTCTCGTCATCATGAATAGCCGAAAGTTTCATTTGATCGCCCGCATCATGCTGACCATTGGTTTCGTCACGGGCTTCTCGACCGCGGCGCAAGGAGCCGAAGCCAGGCTCAAGGCCCTGTTGGTGGCCGGTGGATGCTGCCACGACTACACCCATCAACACGAAGTGCTCGTTAAAGGCATCCAGGAAAGAGCCAATGTACAGGTCGATGTCGTCTGGACCGATGATCGCTCCACCACCCCGCCTCTGCCGCTTTACAACGATCCGAATTGGGCGGACGGTTACGACGTCGTCATTCACGATGAATGCGCCGCGGGAAATGCCGATCTGGAAGTCATGCACAATATCCTGCGAACGCATCAGGTCATCCCTGCCGTTCATCTCCACTGCGCGATGCACAGTTTCAGGAACGGCACCGATCTTTGGTTCAAACACCTCGGCCTTCAATCCTCCAGTCATGGCCCCCAGGTTCCCATTGACATTCATTTCACGGACACGGCTCACCCCATCACCGCCACACTCAAGGATTGGACAACCATTCGGGAAGAACTTTACAACAATGTCAAACTGTTCGACGCCCACCCGCTCGCATCCGGCAAGCAGGTCATTCGCAGGGATGGAAATGAACGTGTCGCCGAAGCAGTCGTGGCATGGATCAATGAAAAGCAAGGAGCCCGCAGTTTCAGCACCACCATCGGACATAACACGGAAACAGTGGCCGACCCGCGCTATCTGGAATTGATCACCCGTGGATTGCTCTGGGCATGCGATCAACTCAACACCGAACACCTGACACCTTACTCAGGCAAAAACAAGGTCCCCTTTGTCGAGGCCAAACCCAAGCCCCAGGCAGCAACAGCCCCCCAACCCGGCGGAAACGCCCCCAAGGACGCCACATTGGTCCAAGTCACGGCCAGCAGCACACAGGATCAACGCTGGACCTGGATGGCTATTGACGGCAACAAGGAGACCCGTTGGTGCGCCAGCGGTGCGGAAACACCCCAGTGGCTTCAACTTGAATTCGAAAACCCACAGGAAATCTCCGGAGTGGACATCGTCTGGGAAAGCCAGACCAACGCTTACGGATACAAACTGGAATCCTCCATGGATGGCAAGACCTGGACTTCATTGTTTGACGCCACCAACAATGTCAAACGAGGCAACACCCAAGCCACTTTCCCCGCAAAAACCATGCGATTCCTCAAACTGACCGGCACCCGCACCATCGGCGGTGGATGGATCAGTCTCTGGGAACTCTCAGTCAAGGGAAAAGACATCAAATCCCTCTTTCCAAAACTTGACAGCAACGAACAAAAAACCGCCGTGGCCGCCCGGCAAACCGCGGAGGATCCACTCGCAAAAGGAGGCAACATCACACCGAAAATTGCTGCGCTGAACAGTGCGGAAGTGGAAAGCATCATGAAAGACGTCAAAGTGCCTGAAGGATTTGACGTCACCTTGTTCGCATCCTCCGCCACAGCCAATTATCCGGTATATGTCGCCGCCTCCCCCGATGGAGACCTTTACGTCAGCAGCGACGGGAATGGTTCGCTCGGACGCAACCCGCATCGTGGCCGTGTGCTGCGCCTTCGAGATTCCAACAACGACGGAAAGGCCGATGAAGTCAAAGAATTCATCAAGGACATCGATTCCCCCCGAGGTTTGATTTGGGATCAGGATCGACTGTACCTGCTCCACCCACCCCATATCAGCGTCTTTTATGACCGGGACGGAGACGGCATTTCGGAAGATTCCAAACGGCTTGTTTCCGGTATCGCGTTCGATTTCGATCAACGTCCTCCCGATCACACCACCAACGGTCTGGAACTGGGAATCGACGGCTGGATCTATATCGCAGGCGGTGACTTCGGGTTCATGAATGCCGAGGGAACCGATGGCCGCAAACTCCAACATCGAGGTGGTGGCGTCATTCGTTTTCGTCCGGACGGCACCGGGCTCCAACTCTTCGCAACAGGCACACGCAACATTCTCGGCACCCCGATGAGTCCCCTGCTGGACATGTTCGCCCGGGACAACACCAATGACGGAGGAGGCTGGGACGTCCGGCTGCATCACTTCACCGGTCTGGAAGACCACGGCTATCCCCGCCTTTATAAAAACTTTGGAGCAGAACACATTCAACCACTGGCCGATTATGGCGGAGGATCCGGTTGTGGTTCGGTTTATATCCATGAACCCGGCTTTCCGGCTGAATGGGCCAATGCACCGTTCACCTGTGATTGGGGACGTGCGGCCACCTTCCACCACAGCGTCGAACGACGTGGAGCCACTTTTGTGGAAACATCCGCGCCAAAACCCTTCATCCAGGTCACAAGACCAACCGACGCCGATGTGGACGGCATGAGCCGGGTATATCAAGCCAGTTGGAAAGGCCCTGCCACCTTCAATTGGGCGGGACCGGATCATGGCTATATCGTTCGCGTCACACCGAAAGGCTACAACCCGGAACCTCTGCCCGTGTTTGACCATTTGACGGATGCGGCACTGATCAAACTGCTGGAATCCCCCAGTCACATCCGCACGCTCGCCGCCCAGCGCACACTGCTGAGGCGTGACCCGACTCCCAACACAACCGGGGCACTCCTGCAACTCGCGGCAAACCGTTCGAAAGACCTTGGCGCAAGGATCGCGGCACTTTACGCCGTCACCCAACGAGGCATCGACAGCCGCCTCAGTGCGGAGGTCATTGAACAGGTCAAGCCACTCATTCAGGACACAACCCTGCAGGCGTTCGTGTTGCGGGCTTTGGGTGATATGGGGCTGGACCTCAGAACACAGGGCGTCAGCGGCCCGGTGGAAGCGGCTGTATTTGAAACGGGCATGGACAGTGACGATCCCCGCACACGTCTCGAAGCCATCATCTCGGCGACACATCAGGGTAGATTGAAAACAGCCGGCCTGATCGCCGCAAGTCTGGGGCATGAAGATGGCGTCATTGCCCACACCGCATTTCGATCATTGGCCGAACTGGGTGCCAGTGAAGCATGTT
>JAQCFT010000413.1 GCA_027619545.1 Verrucomicrobiota bacterium
ATCCGGATCCTTCCAGATTTTTTCGTGACGGGCTGGTGAGTTGCTTGAATTCCTGGAAGAGTTCCGATTGATCGTCGTCAGAAATGCCGATGCCGGTGTCGCGAATCTCAAACCGGATACGATGCTTATCCCTCGTTCCGGACACTCGTTTGAATACCGAAAGAACGACCCCTCCGGATTCGGTGAACTTGATGGCGTTGCCCAGCAGATTGGTCAGGATCTGTCGAATGCGACCTTTGTCTCCCATCAGCAGGACAGGGAGATTGGTTGAATGGTTGAACCCCATTTCGATCCCCTTTTTGTAGGCTTGAGGTGTCATCAGTTCCATGGTGGATTCCAGAAGTTCCAGGACATTGAATTCCTGGGATTCGAATTCCATGTAGCCTGCCTCCAGTTTTGAAAGATCCAGGATGTCATTGATGATGGTCAGGAGGCTTTCGCCGGATTGCTTCAGGAGTTGGACGTGGTAGAGTTGCTCTTTTTCAAGTTTTCCCGAATCCTCCAGAATACTCGCCATGCCGATGATCCCATTCATGGGGGTTCGGATTTCGTGGCTCATGCAGGCAAGAAAATCCGATTTGGCGCGGTTGGCCAGTTCCGCCTGTTCTTTGGCAGCGCGCAATTCAGTGGCTTCGAGTTGTTTGGTTTCGGCCAGTTCGACAAGGAGTTTTCTTTCGCGCTCGACCGACTTTTGGTGCTCGTATCTCTCTTCCTCCAGTTCCTTCAGGCGGTTTTCGGATTCCTGATTGGATCGGGTCAGTTCCGAGTCCCGTTTGTGGATTTGTTCCAACATGTGATTGAACTGGTCAGTGAGCTGGCCCAGTTCATCCTGTGTGACTCTCGTGGCGCGTTTTTCGTAATCGCCGGTCTCAGCAATCTGTTTTGAGACATCCAGCAGGTTTGCAACGGGACCGGATACATAGCCGACAAATCGTTTGGACAACAGGTAGGCAATGATGCCCCCGATAAAAAAGATGAGAGTGTTGGTGATAACAATCTTGATCAGATCAGGTATCAACGTGGAATAATCCGCCAGTAGGTGGACGTGTCCCAGTAACTGGTTGTCGTTGGCGTCATGGATGGGTTTGACCCATTTGATATTTTTGCGGGTGACCGTTTTGCCCGCCTTTGGGGATGGTTCAAAGGCAATAGAAGGTGGGTGATCTTTGTTCCGGAAATACTCGGCAATGGCATTGCCGTTCTGGTCGACAAAGCAGGCTGCAATGATTTCAGTTCTGCCCCTCAGCTCCAGTAGATTCTCGGCTTCCTGGCGTGCACGGGTGAGCTGGAACTCTCCCAGTGCAGCCATGCCTAGCGGAATCTCACCGTTTTTGGCCAAATTTTCAGCCATGGTGTCGAGCTCTCGAAGGGTCAGGCGAATGATGGTCTGGATTTCATAAACCGCCATGGCGGTGGTGGCCAACAGCAAGGTTGTGATGCTCGTGATCATCATGAACAGTACGAGCTTTCTTGAAAGTTTTAACTTGCTGAAATAGGTGATCATTCCTCACTTCATCTTTCCATCCGGACCGGAGGAAACCTGTTTGGTCAGTTTTACCAGATTGTTGTTAAGGTATAGTTTTGTCTCCACCGCCGCCTTTAGATTGGAAAAGAGGGTCAAGTGTTCTTTATCACGCACGATGGACAGGATGCCTCCTTGTTTCACGAAGTCGACTGTTTCTCCGATTGTGAGGGTGGGGCTTGATTGGTTTTTGAGATAATAGCTCACCGTTGCATCCATCGTTCCGGTGGTATAAAGAATTTGAGGTGGCGATTCCTGGGCGATGATTTTGATGTGATGGATGTCCAATGCGCGGCCATTGATGACTCGTCCCTGATACTTTTTCAGCGCATCATAGAACCCCTTGTCACCATAGACTGAAATGCTTATCGGGGATGAGTCCGTTTTGAATGTGCCCTCAGGCCAGGAGGTGAATTTCGCGAAATGGTAAACCAGCACTGCTTTGGCTTCGAATTCCTCTACCGGAGGTTTCGCATCTTCAGCTGACAAGATTTGCCCTGCGAACAAGGTCACACATGCCCATGCCATCACCAAAACGAACAGCCCTGGGTTTGGTTTCCCGGGTGCGATGTTTGGCATGTGTTGGACGTTGAACATGAGTTTAGGGAACGATGGTGGACGGGCTTTAGAATCTCCACTTCCAGGAAGCTGCCATGCGCCATTGCTCATCAGGCTGAGGGCCGTTCAAATATTGGTAAACCGGTAGACCTCCTTCCAGTTCCAGACTTTGCCCCCTCAATATACCATGGTTAATCGGGATTCGAATTCCCAGCAACAAATCCACTTTCCTGCCTCCAAACAAATCGGGGTGGGTGACGGGAGCAGGATAAGAGCCGTTCGGTGCGAGCAGATCATTGTCCTGACCATGAATGCGATCCCAATAATGGCCAAGCAATTTGACGGATGGGTAGAGAAATGGAAACAGTTCGTAGGAAAGGGTTGTTTTCAGGACCGCACGGTGGCTTAGGCTGTAGTCGTGGTAGTTTTTTCCCATGCGAACGGTGCCTTGCAGGTTGTTGGCCCATTCGAATTTACCCATCTTGCGGATGTAATTGAGGCTTGGATTGAAGTCAAAGGTGCCCGAGCCCACCTGCATGGTGTAGGGAAGCAGCGTGTCCTGGACCGCACTCCTCGGGGTGCGTCCCTTTTTGTTGATTTCTCCGGTAGGAATGCTCAAGGCGGCCCCAGCCCAAAGCGATTCGTCCTCGTCACTCCACAGCATGTAATTCAGTCCGATTGACGTATCGCCCACTCCATGGGATTTGATGATAAACTGGTCAAACCCGGGCACCACACTGATATGACAGGTTTCCTGTTGAACATAAGACAACTGCAGATCCATGAATAACCGGTCAGTGACATGGTAACCCACATTCAGCAAATGGGCGCGTTGGATAATCTCGATGGGAAGCACCGGAAACAGAGTCTGCATGTGCGCAGTCGACAAGGTTTGGGTGCCGGTTTGGTATTCCTTGAAGTGCGCTGTGACGAAATTATAACCAAAAGACCAACGCTCTGCCGATATGGGGCTGCCAGTGGCTTCGTCGTGCGGGATAATGCGGCTCTTCAGAATATCTTCGATGCCCAGTAATGTCAGGTCGGTTGGCGTTGATTGAGCCGTGGCTGTGGAAACCAGCAGGGACTGCACAGCCGCCAACAGAGACAATCCGAGGGCAGGTCGAATGAACTTTGAAAAGTATTTCGTGATGGTGTCAGGGTTTATGGAAAGTTCCAATGATGCGTGTGATCGAGTGTCGAATCTGAACGATAATGAATCAGATGTTTAATTGTCCCTCTCTTTGGTGACTTGGTTGTCGGGTTCGCTTCCTGCTATTGAGAGTCCTTGGTGAGCAAATATCTGGCATTCTGCAAGCTTCCAATCGTCGAAATCATCATTAAATCACCCTAAATGAAACTCGATTCTTGAATTTGAATGTCAGATTTTCGATGATGTTCAACCTGAAAACGACAGAAACAATCGCGCGGTATCTGCGGAAACTTCCCAAGAAAACACGTTCCATTGTGTTGACTTGCATCTATGGAGTGACTGCAGGGTTGGCGGCGGTGGCGTTTCACAAGTCCATTCAGTTTTTGTTTCATTTCACCATCATTCTGGTCTCCGGATTATCCACCAAAGCATTTCTGATAGGCAGTTTCTGCAGTATCATTGGAGCATCCTTGATTGTTGGGTTCCTGTTGAATCGTTTTTGCAAGGAAGCGGCCGGGAGCGGGATACCGCAGCTCAAACTGGCCTTTTGGAGTGATTTTGGCTACGTGCCCTGGCGAGTGGCTTGGGTGAAGTTTGTGGCGGGG
>JAQCFT010000414.1 GCA_027619545.1 Verrucomicrobiota bacterium
CCTGAAGAAGCAGCCCTTGAAGCTTCTCCATCTGACCTTTGATGGGTAGACTTTTTTTAAGAAAGATCACCCTGCTCAATTCGCTGGCATCCTCTCCGGGTTTCTCCCTGAGCAAAGCATCTGCCTGACGCAACACTTCCCCCACCTCCATGAACCGATCCCCGACCGCTTCCGGGATTCGTTTCAAACTTTCCGGCGCCTCCCCCGTTAAAACCAGCAACAGGTGACGCAATCGTGTGGGCATTTTTGAAAGTTGCTTGAACGCTTCATTGATCATGGATGCATCCAACTCCGTATCATCCGACACATTCCTTGCGCGATCAGGATGAGCATTGGATGAAAGACGAAGGTAATTCTGTTTCAACACTTCCTCGTCCAAAAAAGGAGACACTGGAAGCTCAAGGCTCACAAAGTAATTTGGGTGTCCCATAGACAAAAAAGGACTATTCAGGCACTGAAACTTTCACCACAAGAACAACTCGTGGCTGCGTTTGGATTATTCACTTTGAATCCTCCATCCTGCAACGCATCCTTGAAATCCAATTCAGACCCTGTCACATAAAGAGCACTCTTGGGATCAACAACCACTTTAACCCCTTGGGATTCTACCAGAATGTCCCGATTGGCCGGACGATCCTGTAGATCCATCTTGTACTGGAGTCCCGAACATCCGCCCCCCACCACCGCCACACGGAGGACGCCTTCCGGACGTCCCTGACGGGTCAAGAGCTTGGTCACCTTGTTCGCAGCGCTCCCCGTGAGTTTGATCAAGCGTTCATCTCCCTTGCGAAAGGAGATTTCGTCGGACTTTTTCTGAACTTTACCTGCGATCATTGCCATGAGGTGGGGACACTAGCCCATACTTCAACCATTTTCAACGTCCAAGAAAACAAAGTCTTTCCTTTTCCAGCGGTAGGGATGCGCTGCTGCGCGTCCGCCTACGTGTCCGCATCACGCCACAACTTTTCAAATATCCACAACACGCACCCGGCCCCGCGGCAGCGGGGCCCTACCCAAGCCGAAGACTCTCGGACTAAAGGAATTCAAAAGCCAACTGCACCGAGCGAACACGCCACCGGACACGCAATCCCGATACAATCGGGATCTCTACCCATAGAGATCCAAGTCATCACGAACGTTTGCGGGGCCTCCCCGCCCTCAACACCCGCAACGAAAATCCCCTCCCATTCTCATAAGGTTCCACCCGGGCGTTGACCTCCAGCACCGGATACCTCACCGTGGCCAATCCGTAACTCCGATACGTCGAGGCAAACAACTCCGTCTCCACCATCCCCGTCCAGTCCGCCAGGGTCAGGAATTTCATGGGCTCACCGGTAACCTGATGATGCAATCGCTGCTCAATCACCAAACCACAGGTGGTGATTTCCTGTCCGATATAATGTCCCAGGCGTTTCACCGGACAATAGGTCTCCCACGCCACCTCCGGATGCAGATCCAGCAGATGACCCGACACCGGGAACCCCAGAGCCTCGTCCTCCCATTCCAGACGCTGTTGCCATGAAGGCTCCTGCAACGTGGTTTTCGGCAAACGCTCCGTGTCCGGCGGCGGCAACAACCAGCCCTGATCCGGACATTCCCGATCCGAAAAAGTCCGGTTCAAAAACTGTGACACCCAGAACTGGGACGTACGCGTCTTGCCAAACGCATCAAATGCCCCCACACGAATCAAGCGTTCCATCTCATCCGCCAGCGGAAACACCCGCCGATGGAAATCAGCCATCGAAACAAACTTTCCCTTCGCACGTTCGTTGACCACCCGTTGCACCGTTTGATCCGTCAGGCCCTTGATCGCGCTCAACGGCACGCGAATGCCCCGCTTCGCCAGGCGATGACGTTGTGATGTCTGACGGGACTCGGCAGGATCCCCCAAACGCTCCACCTGATAACCGGGGCCCGGGGCTTGGATCGAAGGCGGCAACAGAGGAATCCCCAGACGATCGCACTCCAGCACATAAACCAGCGGATGATAAAACCCCTTCCCTTGCGTCAACACCGAGGCCATGAACTCGGCGGGAAAATAACACTTCATCCAGGCCGACTGATATGCCTCCACCCCGTAGGCCGTGCTGTGCGCCTTGCAGAACGCGTAGCCATTGAAGCCGCTGATCAGTTCCCACACCTCTTGAATTTTCTCCTCTCCATGCCCGCGCTTGAGCGCCGAGGCGAAAAACTCGCGACGAATCTCCTCAATCGTGGCCGCCTTCCGCTTATTCAACGCACGCCGCAGCACATCCGCACGCCCCGGTGGCAGCCCGGCAAACCGCTCGCTGATCTGCAGAATGTGTTCCTCATAAACGACCAGACCAAAGGTGCTCCGCAAACAATCGGCCAACGAAGGATGCGGATAGACAGGTTCCTCCATCTTCTGATAACGCCGAGTGAAACGAAGTTTCTTCTGTTCATTGGCCGCCCCCGGGCGAATCACCGACACGATGGCCACCAGCCCGTCAATCTCCCGTACATTACACATCCTGCAGAGACTCACCATGGCCGGACTCTCGATATGATGCACCGCGCGCGCGCCGCCCCCGGCAATCATCGCCCAGACCTTCGGGTCCGTCCACGGATCGGTCTCCGGCGCTGCGATCGTCTCGGGAGGCCCATCTTCACCCGGCTGCATGATGCGCCACTGACATCGATCCAGATCCATCCGAATCCCGCGCACCTGCAACATCTCCCCGACATCCCGCATCACCGACAAGCCGCCCTGGGCCAGGATATCCATCTTGACCAGACCGATTTCTTCCACGGCAACCATGTCGAAATGCGTCGTCGGGTATCCCTTGTTCGCCTTGAACGTCGGGGTGAGATGATGCATCGGTTGACGGGACAACACCACGCCACAGGGATGCATCTTCGGATAACGCGGAAACCCGTCCAGAAACTCCGCCATCCGCAAAGCCGTCGAATAGGGTTCTTCCTGGAGTGGCAGATCGCGGCATTCCTGATTCCGGGCAATGAAGCTGCTCATGTCCCGCGCGCCTGCATAAGGAAACCGTTCGGTTACCCGCCGGATCTGATATTCCGAAACGCCCAATACCTTGGCGACATCCCCCATCGCTCCGCGTGATTTGTAGGTCGAAAAACCACCCACCACGGCACAGTATTTCTCACCGTATTTGCGGAAGATCAGGTCAATCACATCATCCTTCCGGTCATGAGGAAAATCCACATCGATATCCGGTAACTTGTGCAAGGCCATGCGGTCCTTGTTCAGAAAACGTTTAAAATACAGTTCAAACCGAATCGGACACACATCACTGATTCGCAGGCAATAACACACCAACGAATCCGCCGCGCTCCCCCGTGTGATCCAATGAATCCCCGCCGCCCGGCAATCCTGCAACAGATTCCACACCACCAGGAAATATTCCTCGTAGCCCACATCATGAATGATCGCCAGTTCCTCCTCCACCTGACGTTGCACACGTTCGCGCCGGGACGCCGGATAACGTTCCGCCAGTCCCTTCATCACCAGCTTGCGCAGAAAAGATCGCGGCGACGAACCATCCGGCGGACGGTAATCCGGAAACTGCGGCGGCCCCAACGGCATCTGGAAATCACGACAACGCTCTGCAATCTCCCGGGTGCGTTCAAACACTTGCGGATGCTCCTTCCACAAATCCCGCCAGGTGTGCATGACCGGATAATGCAAGGTCCCGCTCTGATCCTTGTCGGGATGACGCTGCTTCAGCAAGGTCAGGGTGCGAATGGACTGCACCACATCGTATTTCCAATAATCTTTCGGCAAGGCATAATGCACCGGCGTCACCGCCACGACAGGACTCTGTTGATCGGCAAATTTTTTCAAT
>JAQCFT010000415.1 GCA_027619545.1 Verrucomicrobiota bacterium
GCCGCGAATCCCGCCCCGGTCGTCAGTGATACGACGGTTTTCCAAGAGTCGGAGGGCCAGTTGATCGTCGAAGCTGAACATTTTTACAATCAAACCCTGGCGGAAACACGGGCATGGCATGTCGTTTCCCATGGGGAAAATATCCAAATTGAACCCGACGGGGACGGACCTCATTTGGAAGGTGCCAGTGGCAACGCCTATCTGGAGATTCTTCCGGATTCCAGGAGAAATCACGGTGAGAAGCTTATTGATCAGGAAAATTTCAGCAATGAGCCAGGCAAGCTGGGGGTGCTGCATTACAGGGCTCACTTTCAAAACCCAGGGCGGTATTATGTCTGGGTGCGTGCCTTTTCCACAGGGAGTGAAGATAATGGAATTCACGTGGGGCTCAACGGGACCTGGCCGGAAAGCGGTCAACGCATGCAGTGGTGCGAGGGGAAGCGTACCTGGCGATGGGAGAGTAAACAGCGTACACAGGATCAGCATTGCGGCGAGCCTTACAAGATTTTCCTCGATGTCGAGAAACCGGGTGTTCATGACATCATGTTTTCCATGCGGGAAGATGGTTTTGAGTTTGATCAATTTCTTCTGACACTTGATCGATCTTTGGAACGCGTTGAGGGTGTGGTTCCAGCTTCAAAGGTGATTGCCGGAGAAGCGCCCAAGCCTTTCCCGAAAGTGGCGGTTTCCCTGGGGCAGAATCAGGAGGAACGTCTCCCTGATGGCGACGGTTCGGTCCATGTTTCAGGCGAACGGCGTCAATGGCATAAACTCACGTTGACGCTGGATGGTCCTTTTGCGCGTGAAACCGACACTTCACCAAACCCCTTTACTGATCTGCGAATGCAGGTTCGCTTTACGCATGCTTCGGGAAGTCCTGATTATCTGGTGCCGGGGTATTTTGCTGCCGATGGCAACGCAGCTCAAACTTCCGCTGCTTCAGGAAACAAATGGCGCGCTCACTTGTCACCCGATAAAACCGGAAGATGGAACTATGACATACAGTTTCATCAAGGTGACGGATTGATTGGTCACCACGATATGGAGACCAGGGAGGTCAGTCCGTATCACGGAATTCAGGGGAGTTTTGACGTCATGCCGACCAACAAACAGGCACCCGACTTCCGGGCAAAAGGTCGATTGCAATATGTGGGCGGACATTATCTCCAGTTCGCAGGGACGGGTGAGTATTTCCTGAAAGCCGGTGCCGATGCTCCCGAGACTTTTCTGGGATATGCCGACTTTGACGGAACGATTGCAGGTAAACCCCAGAGTGTTCCGTTGAAGACATGGGAACCGCATATCAGGGATTGGCACGGCGGTGATCCAACCTGGGGCAACGGCAAAGGGAAGGGGATGATTGGCGCTTTGAATTATTTATCCGGGAAAGGCTGCAATGTGTTTTCCTTTCTGACCTACAATGCGGGGGGGGATGGTGATAATGTGTGGCCGTTTGTCGGGCGTGACGAAAAACGACACTACGATTGTTCCAAGTTGGATCAATGGGGTATTGTTTTCGATCACGCCACAGCGAAAGGCCTTTATTTGCATTTTAAATTGCAGGAGACCGAAATGGACGACAACCGTCGGGGGCATCAGGCCAACGATGGAAATGTGCCCACTTCCTTGGATGGTGGGGCGCTCGGAATTGAACGCAAACTCTATTGTCGTGAAATGATCGCACGCTTTGGTCATGCGCTGGCGCTGAATTGGAACCTTGGTGAAGAGAACACTCAATCCACGGAAGAGCAACGTGCCATGTCGCAATACATACGGGACATGGATCCTTACGATCATCACATCGTGGTACATACCTTTCCAGAACAGCAGGACAAGGTGTATCGCCCGTTGTTGGGGATCGGTTCTGTGCTGACCGGTCCCTCCTTGCAAAATAGTAACATCCGGGACACCCATTGGCAGGTGGTCAAATGGACACGGGCCTCCGCTGAAGCAGGAAAACCCTGGGTGGTCGCTTTCGATGAATCCGGCACGGCACAATATGCACAGGTTCCCGACCTGGGATACCAGGGTTTTGACGGGACCGATCCTGCAGACGGTAAGAAAATCCACACCCAACACGAAGTTCGTAAATATACCCTTTGGGGAACCCTCATGGGTGGAGGTGGTGGTGTTGAGTATTACTTCGGATACAAACTGCCGCAAAACGATTTGGTTTGCGAGGATTGGAGAAGTCGTGATCAGTCCTGGGATTATTGTCGGATTGCGTTGGATTTCTTCCGGCAACAGAACATTCCTTTTTGGAACATGAACACAGCTGATGAACTCATCGGGAATCCAGAGTTCAACAATGGTAAATACTGTCTTGCCGCCTCGGGTGAAAACTACCTGATCTATCTTCCGGATGGTGGCTCAACCGCGTTGGACCTGTCTGGAGTAGATGGGGATTTCAGTGTTCGATGGTTTAATCCAAGAGAAGGTGGTCCACTGCTGGTTGGTTCGGTGAAAGAGCTTAAGGGGGGGAAGAGCGTAACCATTGGGATGCCACCGAATGATCCGGATCAGGATTGGGTGGCGGTGATTCGATGATCTCTACCTGATGCCAAATGACTGTCGTTCGTCGATCTCCTGATTGAGTGCTTTGTCTCGCAGCTGCGCGACAAGCAGCTGCGAGAGAGCCATCACGTTCGGCCAATTTTTGTTCACCCTGTCTGGAAATATCTTTCCCTCAGCTCGTTCTTGTCCTGGGAGTCGGGGTTGTCTATGGTAGGTGACATTTCCAATTGTCATATTGCATCCATGAAAAAGTTTAATGTCGGTATCATCGGTTACGGCTGGGTGGCGGGAGCGCACATTCAGGCCATTAATGCTTCGGCCAATGCACAGGTCACAGCGGTGTTTTCCTCCAGGTCATTGGATTCAGCGGAGGTCAGTGCCACGCACGGGAGTGACATTCAGTGTTACCAGGATCTCAAGGCCATGCTGAAGGATCCCAATCTGGATGTGATTTCGATCTGTAGTTATCCCTACCAGCATCGCGAGCATGCCGTGGCTGCCGCCAAGGCGGGCAAGCACATCATTCTCGAAAAACCAATGGCGCTTTCATGGAAGGATTGTGTGGCAATACGCGACGCGGTGAAGAAGGCCAAGGTGCAGTCCTGCATTTGTTTCGAGTGCCGATATTCGAGCCAGTTTCTGACCACCAAGGCCATCATTGACCAGGGATTACTCGGGGAAATTCATTATGGCGAAATTGATTACTATCACGGCATCGGTCCCTGGTATGGTCAGTTCCGGTGGAATACCTCCAAGGAGTCGGGTGGCAGCAGCCTGCTGTCCGCCGGGTGTCATGCCATGGATGCGCTGTTGCTGTGCATGGGCAGCGATGTCGAGAGCGTCACCAGCCAGTCGGCCGGTTCGTCCAACGAGATTTTCGCACAGTATAAATATCCAACCACCAGCGTCAGCGTGCTGCGTTTCACCAATGGTGCCCTGGGCAAGGTCGCCTCGGTAATCGACTGCCTGCAGCCCTATTACTTCCACACCCATCTCGTCGGCAGCGAAGGCAGCCTGCTGGACAACAAGTTTCACTCGACCCGGCTCGGCGTCGACAAGAGCAAGTGGAGCCAGCTCTCGATGAAGATGCTGGATTCGGGCGATGTCTCCGATCACCCCTTCCAAGCCCAGTTTCAGGCGTTCTTCGACGCGGTGGAGGCGGGCCGGGAAATGCCGCTGACCTCGCTGGGCGATTCGCTCAAGTCGCATTACGCCGTGCTGGCGGCGGATCTTTCGGCCCGCGAAAACCGGACGGTGAAGCTTTCGGAATTGAATGGCTGAGGCCGCCGCCATCGCCATCGCGGCGCACCCCGACGAC
>JAQCFT010000416.1 GCA_027619545.1 Verrucomicrobiota bacterium
TCAAATAATAACGCTCGAGGGCAACCGCCGTTTTGGCGATGATGACGGTCGCTTCGGCACGGAGGGCTTTGGTTAGGGAATTGATATGGCTGAATTCTAAATGTTTTCGTAAAGCATTATAGACAGTTACGGGTTCCGTTAAGGATCTTTCATAGGATTGTTTGAATTGTTCATAGGCCTTTGTGTTTCCTGCTTCCCAACTCTTCAATGCTTCTTCCAGTTTTGTCAGATTATTGGAAAATGAAAGGACGTTTCGCGTGATCCAACCTTTTGGCGCCAAGTGGATGTAAGTTTCGAACGTCCATGGCCCAAGCCAGTTTGTATCATCCTTTCCTGTCGAATTGGATACACGTTCGAAGTAAGATCTGTGTTTGGATACACGTTCAATCTCGGCTACGTGGACCGCTCTCTCCATACCGTATGCATGTTTGAGCTGCGGAATAAAAGTCATGTCGGCGAGTTGACCAAATATCTTTTGAAGATCATTTTCATCGAAGAGGTGATGAGTGATTCCTTCCCACAACGGGTGGATCGTCAGCTGTAGGTCGGCAATTCGGACAAGATAAGAGATGAGAAATGCTTCGGATTCCAGCTTATCAACCAGTTGAAGCATTAAGCAGATCGAATCTGTTCCTTCCTGGTGGTGACCTGCGTGCAATTCCGCGGATGCTCTCAATTTGCCATACTGGTGAACGCCCTTGATGTACGATAAGTGCGGGAGTAAGCAGCCATAAAGCTCTTCGTACTCTAAAGGGAAGCGAAACTCAGGGCGCTGATTGGATGCTTGGATAAGTTCCAACCAAACAGGATCAAATTTCTTAAGCGCGTATTCAACGTCTATTGCGGGAGAGCCGGGGACCTTGGGAAAGGGAAATACCGTATCTTTTCTTTCCCAAACGTTTATCATTTCCGGATCCTGCAGGAGTGCTTTGTGGGGGGAATGGCTGAGATCTATATCGACTGCATTGGTTCCACGGTAATAGATTTGGAAAACTGGAAAATCAAAGGATTTACCTTCGATCCAATTTCCATATGCCTCATCAGTGCCGTAAGTGAGTCTTGTTCCGTACCGCTGGACTACTTCCTGAATGTCTCCTTTATCATCCAGTATGTCGTAGTTTCTGACCTTTCTAAAATAAACGGAAAGGGAAGGCAGAATTCCGAATGATTCATCTTTCCACTTTATATCGCCCGGATCCCAAGGATATCT
Source organism: Verrucomicrobiota bacterium (assembly GCA_027619545.1). Lineage (GTDB taxonomy): Bacteria > Verrucomicrobiota > Verrucomicrobiia > Limisphaerales > AAA164-E04 > AAA164-E04. Next base: position 1,211 of record JAQCFT010000416.1, read on the forward strand.
TTGTTTGACCACAGGTTTGCGTTCATATTCCAAGGCAGTAAACATTGGAATCTTTGCCAGGTTTTCATCGTCCGGAATTTCAGGGGGAATGTAGTCCTTGAAGTCCACTGAAATGCCTTTGGCTTCCAACTCCTTTACATGTTTGGACCAGGCGAATTTGGCACGAACATTTTCGATGGTGTAAAAGGCGATGATCAAGGTGATCAGGCAAGCCGCTGAGAAAAAATACAGGCGTACCATTTTTCGCGAGAATAGGAAACCTATAACCCTGTTGAGCGGTCTGGGCCATTTGATGGGGCGGGTTAAGATGGATTTTTTCTTTTGAGATTCAGTCATAACAGTTTGGTGAAGGATTAGGTTTGGAGCGTGATATTTATTTCTGTCTCCACAAGAGCCATGGGTCACTCTGGAGTGCGGTTTACAGCACCGCTCTGGATACGAGTTTTGCGGCAATGGGTGTTCAAAGTTTTTTTTAAAAAGCCAGCCTCACCCCAACGTCCAAACAACAACTTCATTCTGAGAAACGATGCCAGCAGGTAATTGTATGCAATCACGTTGTCGGATCGTATCCAGAGCGGTGTCAAGCCACACGCACTCCAGATAGCGGTAGCGTTGTAGGAACGCGTTCGGGCGAATTTCGTCTTCTGGGACTTCAGCGGGTGGTGTTTGTGGTTCCAGGATGTCGTCCAAGTTGTCCGCATCCAGTGCGAGGGAGTAGTGCAGGACGGTGATTTTTTGAATGTCAGGATTGATCGGACTGGATGCGATGGTGCTTCGAGTGTAATTCGGTAAAGACAATGTCCACTGATTCAAACCGAAACACACGAACCATACAGCCGCGAGTCCACCCCAGACCTTCGGGTGCGGCCAGAGCCAGGTCGACCAGAAACCAAGTGCCATTTCATTCCCTTGGCTTTCAGGGGCGTCAGACATCCTCCTCAGATCAGCCAGGCATTTCTCTCTTAGGTCGCCGGATGGTTCCTGAAACTTGAGTTCGCTTAAGTGCTTTTCAAAGGCATCCATGATAGTCCTTCAGTTCTTCATATAGAGGCCGCAGTCGTTCGCGCATTTTGTCTATTCCGTAGCGAAATCGACTGCCGGCGGTGTTGATGGATATGTTGAGGGTCGAGGCGATCGTCTCGAATGTATAGCCTTCCCACAGGCGTAAATGAACGACGGATCGTTGTTCTTCGGGCAATTGATTCAAGGCTTCCCAGACGGCCTGTGCGTAAGCGTCTTTATCGGGATCTTCTGTTTTCGCAAAGGGGGAAACGGTGTTTGCCTGCCAGATTTCATTTCGATCGCGGCGGCGGGCATTGCTGCGGATCAGGTCCACGGCGGCGTCGTGTACCCATTTCATGAGTACTGCCTTATCGTCGCGAGCGGATTGGAGTGCCTCAGGTCTCCTGATCAGCCGAGCAAATACGTTCTGCAGTACCTCCTCCGCGTCAGCCGGATCGGACGTCATCACCAACGCATGCGCATACAGCGCACGAGCATGTGTGTCATAACACCTGGCAATTTGTTGCGATACATCCATTCGGTTTATAATAGGACGTTACAGGTGCTCTTTTTTGTCCAATAAAAATTGCAGCATTTGAAGGATGGTATCCTGGAGTATCCCTTTGTTTATTCCCTGAGGTTTCGCGGTTTCTTTTCGGAGCGCTTCATCCCCGTTTAGACTCCATTGGGTGGTTTCACCTGCGAATCGATTCATGCCGCACAGAAGACAGGCACACGAAGTCGTGTGTTCACTGGATATATTCGTACACCACTACATCAATGATTCTTGAAGGTCGACTTTATTGTCGATTTGAGATCACATCCATTCATGGACTTTTTTCGATGAAAGTTGGGCGGGTATGTTTTTTTGACAATAATCTGATCATTCCTCCTTGAATTCGGATTTGAATCATCATAGTTTCCAGCCATCGCTTAAACATTATTGATTGCATTAGGTATCATGAAAATTCATCCAGCAAAACCAGTCAGACAATTGATTGCAGGTTGGGTGTGTTTGGGTGTTTATCTGCTTTTTGCATCTGGCTTGTTGGCTTGGTGCGGAGGTCTTCACTCTGTTCTGGAAGGTAATCATGGTGTTTCAGTTCGTATGGAAAACCAACAGTGGGTGGTGGTGCTCGACCATGATTCCAACGTCAGAATGCCCAGCCCGGTGCCTCATCAGCACGATTTGATGACCGGCATCATTACTGCATTCAGTGTCAATTCTGCTGAAGAAGCCAATCACTATCTTTCCGGTCAAAAGTGTGATCTTGTCATGGATGACCAGGGGGCCACTATTCCTTTACCACCCGTCTTTTGCATTGAATCAAATCCGACACTTGATTACCCCGAACCTTGGGCGTTTGCAAACTGCAATGACGTTTTGCCATGTCTGGAACATATTGAGCTGATTCAGTTTACCTGCATCGTTCACATACCTACCGTCCGCATGATCATTTGATCGTTCGGCTGTTTCTTCATTACTATTCCTGATGACGGTTTGCTGCCTGGCTGGGCACTGGACTGAAATCGGGTAATCACTTCTAAATTCGTATTTTCAACCACAGCCATCCCATAGGATGACACAAAAAAGGGCTGGTAATCTTTCTTGAAC
>JAQCFT010000417.1 GCA_027619545.1 Verrucomicrobiota bacterium
GATTTTCGATGCTTTGGAATCTGGCTGGTGGATGATCCGGGGTTTTCCATGGAATGATTTCTGAAACTCGAGCGCCATAAGGTTCCGGGCGGGACGCCCAGAGCTACCTTGTAGCCGCTTTCGCCAGAAAGTGATCCAAAACATCACGCCTAAAGATTGTCAGGCTCCAAATCTATGGATAATATCCAGCCACTCATGAGCAAACGTATCGTTGTATTGGATGGTTACACTTTGAACCCGGGTGATTTAAGCTGGGAAGATCTTCAATCATTGGGGGATTCCTGCGATATACATGAACGCACCTCGGTGGAGGATATCGTTGATCGTGCGGAAGACGCCGAGATCATATTGACCAACAAAACCCCGATTTCAGTCGACACACTGGTCAACCTTCCCAGACTGGAATACATAGGCGTCCTGGCCACCGGTTTCAATATTGTGGACGTCGCCACTGCGAAAAGCCGGGGTATTCCGGTCACCAACGTACCCTCGTATGGAACGAAATCTGTCGCCCAGATGACCATGGCCTTGCTTCTTGAACTGACACAACGCGTCGGAATCCATTCAGACTCGGTGATGAGCGGCGACTGGATGCGATGTCCCGATTTTTGTTACTGGAAACAACCCTTGATTGAGCTGGATGGTCTGACCATGGGGATCGTAGGCTACGGACGCATTGGTCAGGAAGTCGCCAAAATCGCCCGTGCGTTTGGGATGCGAATCATCGCAACCAAACGTGACTCTCTCAATCCCACGGAACATCCGGATACAGGATTTGCCTCATTGGATGACGTCATCGAGCAATCCGATGTCCTCAGTCTCCACTGTCCACTGACCCCCGAAACCCAATACCTCATCAACGATGCCAGGCTTTCCAAAATGAAACCGACCGCGTTGTTATTGAACACAAGCAGGGGTCCGCTGGTCGATGAACGCGCTCTGGCGGATGCCTTGATGAATGGCAGCATCGCCGGAGCCGGTATTGATGTCGTGGAACTCGAACCACCTCGATCGGAAAGCCTCCTCTATCAGGCTCCGAATTGCTACATCACTCCGCACATTGCATGGGCAACCAAAGCTGCACGTTCCCGACTGCTCAATACTGCCGTGGAAAACGTCCGTCAATTTCTGGCCGGAATCCCACAAAATGTCGTCAACCCGTAAACCACCCTGTCACAATGATACGTCCCATCCTTCTTCTCCCTTTTCTGTGCGGATACCTGTCGATTCACGCTCAGAACTTCCGCGCACCCTATAACAGTGAACCTTCGGATTCACCCCTCACCTCGCCAAAAGAAGCACTGGACGCTGTTGAAGCACCTGAAGGATATCATGTCACCACGTTTGCACATGAACCGGATGTGCAACAACCCATCGCCCTCACAACGGATGCCCGGGGTCGCCTGTGGATAGCGGAAAATTATACCTATTCCGAAAGTGCCTTGAATTTCGATCTCACACTTCGTGACCGAATCGTCATTCTGGATGACGAAAACGGGGATGGAATTTGCGACCGTCGCACGGTCTTTTGGGACCAAGGTCAACGCATCACCGGGGTGGAACTGGGATTAGGCGGTGCATGGGTCATCGCCCCTCCTCAATTGCTCTTCATCCCGGATCGAGATCACGACGACATACCGGACTCACAACCGGAAATCATGCTCGATGGATTTGATTCAGACAAAATCCGTCACAACCTCGCCAACGGCATCAAATGGGGGCCGGACGGCTGGTTGTATGGACGTCATGGAATCCTGACCGACTCCCTTGTTGGCGTTCCCGGGGCGGAACGTGAAGATCGAACCCGTCTTCATTGTGGCATCTGGCGTTGGCACCCACGATCCGGCCAAATTGAAATGGTGGCGGAAGGCACCACGAACCCGTGGGGACATGATTGGAATGATGTTGGGGAACTGTTCTTCATCAACACGGTTATCGGCCATCTCTGGGACGCGGTTCCGGGCTCTTATTTTGAACGCATGTACGGAGAACCCAAACGACAGAACCTTTACCGCCTGATTCCCCAAACAGCCGATCACGTCCACTGGGACACCCGCGAACAATGGATGGACATCCGCAAAGGCATGTCGGACCGCACATCCGAACTCGGGGGCGGCCACGCGCACTCGGGATTCATGATCTACCTGGGCGATCAATGGCCATCCACCCTGCGAGGCGAGAGCTTTGCCATCAGCCTGCACGGACAACGGATCAATCACGATCATATCGAACGGCGTGGCGCCGGATACAAGGCAACTCATCGACCCGATTTCGCTCACTTCAAAGATCCATGGTTCCGTGGCATTGATCTGACTTACGGTCCGGATGGAAGTGTTTATGTATTGGATTGGTCGGATGTCGGCGAGTGCCATGAAAACACCGGCGTTCATCGCACTTCAGGTCGTATTTACAAGATTGCATACCGATCCGGTGACCTGGAGAACCAACCGGAACACGTCCGCCCTGATCTCCATCAACTGTCCACACTGGAACTGGCCAAACTCCAGGTTCACCCAAACGACTGGTGGGTACGTCAAGCCAGGATGATACTTCGGGAACGCTTTCTGGACGGCGTTGACATGACTCCGGCACATGCTTTTTTTGAACAAGAAATGTCCAAACCAAATACCACTCCAGTCCGACTGCGGATTTTGTGGGCTCAGGCTCTGACCGACGGCATCGATCAGGAAACATTGATCCGCCGCATCAATGCCCCGAACGAAAACATGCGTGCATGGAGTATTCGTCTACTGGCGGATAACGGTAAAGAGCCGACACCTGAAATAGTGAAAGCCCTGATCGACCGCGCTCGCAAGGAAGACTCCGGCCTGACCCTGCTTTACATGGCGTCTGTGATGCGTCATTTAAAAACGAACGATGCTTGGATGTTGGCAAACATTATCGGGACCAAACAAATGTTCGCCGATGATCCGCAACTACCGGCGCTCATCTGGCACAGTCTGGAACCAAATATCGTCTCCGACACCGAATCTGCCCTGAATTTTCTGGATCTCCACCCCATGCCCGACCTTGCGCGCTGGACCGTGAGGCGACTCACCCAGGAAATAAAGAATCACCCTGGCATCGCAAGAGCTTTGCTCAATCGAGTGATTCAACCCCTCGGTGACAAGGACGTATCCATCATCCTTCATGGAATGAGCGAAGCCCTACAGGGCTGGAGCAAAGCCGATCAACCCGACAACTGGGAAGCCGTCTACCAGCGTTGGCACCGGACAAACAACCCTGAAATCGCAGGATACCTCAATGAATTAGCTGTAGTGTTCGGTGATGGACGCATTGATGCATCACTCATGGAGATCGCCGGAGACGAAACACGAGACATCCATACGCGACGCAACGCACTGGACACACTCGCCAAATCGAACAAAGCATCCAATATCCCATTTATGCAGCGCATGCTGCAAGAGCGCAAAATGAGCGACATTGCCGTGCAGGGATTATCTCTTCACTGGTCGGATGAAATCGGTGATTTGCTGACCCTCCGGTATGGAGGCATGTCGCGTCAGGGCAAAGACACAGTGATCGAGTCCTTGATCAGTCGTACTTCAGGCATTGCGCATTTGTTGAAAGGCATCCAAAACAATCGCATCCCGGCGCGTGATATCAAAGCCTTTGAACGTCGAAGAATGGTGCGGATGAGCGATTCTACCCTTCTGGAAACCATCCGCAGCATCTGGCCGGAATCACTCGAAGAGGATCTGGAAGATAAAATCCTCGCGGAAAAGTGGCAGAAGAGAATAACCGGCCTTGAAACCACTCGCGCCGATCTCCAAGCAGGACGTGAACTATTCAGCA
>JAQCFT010000040.1 GCA_027619545.1 Verrucomicrobiota bacterium
TGCGGCGCCTTTTGGAAATGCAATCCCCGGATCGTACCCTTGATCGAAAAGGAAGTGTTGTCCTGTACAAAGTCAACATGGATCCCTTGTGCCTCAAAGTCCCTTCGATGGTAGCATTCCTCGAATGAACCTCGAGCATCGCCGAACCGTTTGGGTTGAATCAAAACGATTCCGTCCAAGGCGGATTTTTCAAATTCAAATGGCATGATCTGTGGGAGCCTGGTTGGGTGATCTTGGATCGTAGGAGCAGAGGATGCGGCGGTTGCTATCTGTGCTCCATCAAGGTCTGGAGGTACTTGCCGTAAGCGTTGTTTTTATAATGTCGTGTCAGCGCAAACAAAGCCTGGTCATCGATCCACCCTTTGCGCCATGCAATTTCCTCGGGGCACCCTACTTTGAGGCCCTGACGTTTTTCGATGGTAGCGACAAATTGCCCGGCTTCCAGCAAGGAATCGTGCGTGCCCGTATCCAACCAGGCCGCGCCACGACCGAATGCCAGCACGTTCAGGATTCCGGAATCCAGATAGGAGTTGTTGAGATCTGTGATTTCGAGTTCCCCCCGGGCGGATGGCTTCAATTGGCGTGTTCTTTCCACTACTGTTTGGTCATAAAAATAAAGGCCGGTGACCGCGTAGGAGGATATGTAGGATTTCGGTTTTTCAATGAGTTTGTGTGCTTTATTGTCTGGACCGAATTCGACCACTCCGTATCTCTCGGGATCGTTGACGCGATAGGCAAAAACGGTGGCTCCTTCCTGTTGACTGTTTGCCTCCAGCAAATCCTTTGTGAGTTGATGTCCGTAGAAGATGTTGTCACCCAGCACGAGGGAGCAGGGAGCGCCGTTCAGGAATGACTCACCAATTAGGAATGCTTGCGCAATTCCATCAGGGGAAGGTTGCTCGGCATATTCAAAGTCCAATCCCCATTGACTGCCATCACCCAGGAGTTGTCGGAAATGGGGCAGGTCCCTCGGAGTTGAAATGACCAGTATGTCCCTGATCCCGGCAAGCATCAGCGTGCTGAGTGGGTAATAAATCATGGGTTTGTCGTAAATGGGCAGAAGTTGCTTGGAGATGGACAAGGTCGCCGGGTGCAGTCGAGTTCCAGCCCCTCCCGCCAAAATGATGCCTTTTCGTTGTTTGCTTGGTTCCATGATTAAAAATGTTGCTCTACTACAAACCCAGCCTTTGGAGTTCGTATCCTCGCTTCAAAACGGAATCACACCAGCCTGAGTGATTGAGATACCATTTGACCGTTGATTCCAATCCGCTCTGCACATCGTGCTTTGGTTTCCATCCGAGTTCCGATTTCAGCTTTGAAGCGTCGATGGCGTATCTGAAATCGTGGCCCGGACGGTCCTTTACAAATTCGATGAGATCCGAATGCGGTGCTCCGTCGGTTCGTGGTTTGAGGTGGTCAAGGATTTCGCAAATTCGATGAACCAATTCGATGTTTTGAACCTCCTGATCGCCGCCGATGTTATAGGTTTCTCCCGTTTTGCCGTTTCTTGCAACGAGGTGCAGTGCCTCGGCGTGATCCGAAACATACAACCAGTCCCGGACGTTTTCTCCCTTTCCATAAACAGGCAGGGATTCATTTCTGGTGGCACGAAGGGTGACCAGTGGGATCAGTTTTTCAGGGAATTGATAAGGTCCGTAATTGTTCGAACAGTTGGTGATCAGGCAAGGCATCCCGTAGGTTTTGTGATATGCGCGCACGATCATGTCCGAAGAAGCCTTGCTGGCGGCGTAGGGCGAGTTTGGGGCATAAGGTGTTTGTTCCGTGAACTTGCCTTCGTGCCCCAGGCTTCCATAAACCTCATCCGTTGAGATATGAACGAATCGGATTTCTGTGTTGTCTTCCTTTTTGATTTCTCGACAAGCTTCCAGGCATTCAAAGGTTCCGACGATGTTTGTTTGGATGAAGGCATCGGGCCCCTCAATGGATCGGTCGACATGGGACTCTGCCGCCAGATTCATGACGTGGGTAATGCGATGTTCCTTGAGCAATCGTTTCACCAGAGCTCGATCCTGGATGCGGCCTTCCTGGAAAAAGTAGCGATCCTTTTCACTCAGATCGGAAAGGTTTTCCGGGTTGCCGGCATAGGTGAGGGCGTCCAGATTCATCACCCTCTCGACATCGGATTGTTTGAGAAGATGACGGATTAAATTCGAGCCAATAAACCCGGATCCTCCCGTGACCATTATTCGTTGAGCATTCATTTCAAAATACAAGGGCAGGCTTCGCCCCCGTCAATTCGTAAAAGAATCGACTTATACACAGTCCTACCCATTTGTTTGAAGGCGAATTACAGGCTCGAAGATGCCGACCAACTTACTTCACCCATAGGAGGGAATCAAATGAATTGCGAATGCAGTTGAGTGCAATTCATTTTGGGCTTTATTCCTCCTCCCGAAGGATGCATGCAGGATGCATGCCTTCCATTTTGTCAAGGTCGCGCTGTGGGGATTATTTTCAGTGTCAACGGCTTGCCGGAACGAAGGATGCTTATCTCTGTGGATTCGCCAATCTTGATCGCGTCCAAAGCATATGTGTAATCGTAAATGTTCTTGATGGGTTGTCCCGCCAGTGAAGTAATGACATCATCCGGCTTCAAGCCCGCCTTGTCCGCAGGTCCCCCGGATCGAACTCCAGTCAGTTTAACGCCAACAACTTCTGTGGTGTAGTCAGGAATGGTGCCCAGGTATACTCGCAAGGTGTCCCGGTTGCCTTGCTGTTCGCTGGGTGCCACTTTGCTGTATTGCAGGGGTTCATTGTCGCGGTTGACCAGATCCAGAACCATGCTGTTTGCAAAGGAACTGATTCGTTGTAAACCATTCCAGTTCAGCGTTACAAAATCATCTCCCGGACGATGATATTCGTCGTGACTTCCGGTGAAAAAGGACAACACTGGGATCTCCTTGGGGTAAAAAGCAGTCGTGTCCGTTGGTAGATACGGATCTTCCTGAAGGGATAGTTGAAATCCCGCCAAAATGTTGCGTTTTTCAATCAACATCTTCCAATCGGCAGATGAACCTAATCCCTGTAGCGTCAACTTGTTGTCTCGCAATCGGCCAACCATGTCGAAATTGAGATAAGCCTTCATCGAGTTCAATGGAAGTGGAGGATGGTTGGCAAAATGTGAAGAGCCGATCAATCCAAGTTCCTCACCCGACCAAAAGGCGAAAATCACTCCGCGTTCCACTTTCTCAGGCGATTGGGTGAAGAATTGCTTCACCGCTCCTGCCAGCTCAAGCACGGCGGCCACACCCGACGCGTTATCGTCGGCTCCGTTGTGGATTTGATTTTCTTCACCCTTGACCTGAAAACCACCATGCTCCCCATAACCTAGATGATCATAATGCGCCCCCAGCACGATATACTCCTTGGCGGAGGAGGATGAGTGGGGTGGATGCAACAAGCCGATCACATTACGGTCCGCCTTTCGTATGCGATTGAGTTTTACTGCGAATTCAACCATTGTCTCGGGAATTTCCAAGGTCCCCACAGCATGCGGGTTCTCCTGATCGAGACCATCTTGAAGCACTTTCAGGGTTTTGCCGGTGCCGGCCAGCAATTGATCGGCCAATGCTTCCGTGATACTGCCTGCGAGTATGCCGGAATTTCCGAGGCTTTGATCGGATTGAAGTGGGATGAGTTTCCCTGAATTCGGTGAGTTCGGGCCGGTGACCACCAATAAACCACTTGCTCCCAATTCGCGTGCAATCAGAGCTTTGTAGCGAAGGGACGAATACCGGTTCAATAAGGCTCTTCGTTCGTTGTCAACACCTTCAGGTACATAGCGCAGGACCATGGCCACTTTGTTCGATACGTTCAATCCTGCATAGGAATTGTAGCCTTCCGCACCTTCTCCAGGGACTTTTAATCCGTAACCGGCAAAGACAATGTCTCCCTTAAACTGACCGTTTTCCGAGAATGCCAAAGGGCTGAAATGGTCCTGCACAGACAAAACTTGTGCAGCCTGATTGGATTCCGCAGCAGAATTCGATGTTTCAAACCGGAAGAAGGTGCCGCTCTCATCGACCTCGACACCTGCCGAGAATTCAAATGACTGGTAGAAGCCTTCCTGGTTGTCATAGGGTTGGATTCCGATCTCTTTGAGTGATTTGGCGATGTACTCCGCAGCCATGCGCGCTCCTTTTTCTCCGGTGAGTCGACCTTCCAGTTCATCAGAAGCAAGATAACGCACGTGTTGCTGAAGATCTTTTTCGGTGATCTGAGGAGAGAGCGTTGATTCTTTCCTTTCAATTGCCCTTCCCGGATCTCTTCCAGGTCCTCCTTCAAGTACTGGTATATCCCCATAATCGCTTGCGCGCTTTACCGATTTCTGGGTTGCTTTTTGGGTTTCTGCCTGTCGGACCGGAGAACGTCTCAATGCTGCTCTTACCGCTTCATGGTTCCAATTTGCCATGAAAAGTTGTCCTTTATCTTTGCTGCCAGGGTTTTGCGCATATCGGTTGGAGGTCCAGACCAGACGGTTCCCATCAGGAGAAAAAACCGGCAAACCATCGAATCCGTCTGTGAACGACACTCGCACAGGCTCTCGGTAACCCAACCGGTCCACCACATACAGCTCGAAATTCGAAAAACCTTCCTTATTGGTGGTGAAGATGATGTATTCATTTGACGGATGGAAATAAGGAGCCCAGGCCATGCCGAAATCTTTTGTGATTTGTCGCACATCGCCACCATCCAGATTCATGGTCATGATGTCTGCATTGACGCCTTCCTTGTCGAATCGACGCCAGACAATGCGTTTTCCATCCGGTGAAAAAAATGGACCTCCATCGTAGCCGGGGTGGTTCGTCAGTCGTTTGACATCCGATCCATCCGATTTCATGATGTAAATGTCTCCAAAGTAAGAGGGATCGATTTCGTAGCGTTTCTGATCTTCCTGGCTCAGTTGATTCAGCGGAAAGGCATGCCGGAACGAACAAAACGCAATCCATTTACCATCTGGCGAAAAGGAACCTTCCGCATCGTAACCTCTCTCGCGAGTCAATGGTTGCACATCGGAACCATCCTTGTTTGCCAAGAATATGTCCATGGTATCGTCGTAATCCCAGGCATATCGGCGCTCCTGACCACCGGCCCGCATCTCCAGTTCTTCCTTTTGCTTTTCAATGGCTTTGGGGTCGTGGTGAGTGGACGCGAACAGGATGCGTTTTCCGTCAGGATGATAATACGAGCAGGTCGTCTTGCCGGTTCCAGGGGAGACCCGGTGAATATCTCCCGTTGTCAGGTCCAGGTTAAAGATTTGAAAGAAAGGGTTGCTTGTATCTCTTTCTGACTGGAATACCAATTGGGTGCCGTCCTTGGAAAAATATCCCTCGCCACTTCTCCTGCCAGCCAGAGTCAGTTGCCTGGCATTTTCGATGTAGGCCAGTTCCTGTGGATCGGGTGAGGCGGCTTGACTTGGAAAAGGGTGGAAAGCTATCAGGGTGAACACCCCGACCATCAGCTTGATGACTGTCATAAACATCCCGTGTTTCATGGCCGTTATCCTAAAGGTTCGAATGAGGTTTCGCAATGTCCGTACTCTGAAAACAATGGTCTGAACGGGCGATAGCTTTCGGCTTTCGGTATCGGTCGCTTTTGCATATAGTCCTCTCATGTTGCAGGCATTGACAGAATCTTTGAAACAAGGGACCCATCTTCGGCAAGAGGAGATCCAATCAGCGGTGGATGCCATGATTTCGGAGGATATCTCCGTGGAGATCAAGGCGGCCTTTTTAACCGCCCTGGCTGGAAAAGGTGAAACAGTAGAGGAAATTGCCCAGTTCGCTTCTTCATTAAGAAACATGGCCGTGACGCCTGAACTCGATCCCGATGTGCGTCATTCAGTGATTCTGGATGTGTGCGGAACGGGGGGGGACCACCAGAACACCTTCAACATTTCCACGACTGTGGCGATTCTTGCCTCTGCCGCGGGGGTGTTCGTTGCCAAGCATGGCAACCGCGCGGTCACTTCGAAATCCGGAAGCGCGGATGTTCTGGAGGCTTTGGGGATTCCGGTTGATCTGAGTCCTGAAAGGGCCGCTCAATCTCTGAAGGACCACGGATTTGTTTTTTTGTTCGCTCCTCACTATCACCCCGCTTTCAAGCACATCGTTCCAGCTCGAAAACTGTGCGCTGCCAATGGACAACGAACCATTTTCAATTTTCTCGGACCTCTCCTGAACCCTTTGAAGCCCACTGCACAACTCATCGGTGTGCCTAAACCTGAAATCTGCGGAAAACTGGGCAAAGTGCTGCAGTCCCTTGGTGTTGCCAGGGGAATGGTAGTGAATGGGGAAGTCGGGAACGGAGGTTTTCTCGATGAATTGTCCACAGTGGGAGCCAATCACGTGGCTGAGTTTTATCAGGATCGTGCTTTTCATGAATCCACCTGGAACCCGGACTCATTCCCGATCGGCAGGGCAAGCATCACTGATTTGGCAGGTGGAGATGCTCAGGAAAATGCCGAGCTGGTCAGACAGGTGCTTTCCGGAAAATTGACCGGTCCCAAACTGGATGCGGTGTTGTTGAATGCCGCTGCCGCTTTGTTTGTGGCCGGAAAATGTGAATCCATGTCCGATGGCTGGGAACTTGCGCAGGATATTATCAGTTCCGGCAAAGCTGCCGCGCAGCTGGAATCCCTTGCTCAGGGGTAATGGTTTCCAAGTGATCCGATTTCCCTGTCAGCCATGCCAGATCCCCGAACAGAGATCCATATTTGGCGCTTCATGGACGGAAAACCCGGTCATGAAAATCAAACATTGGGACTCATTCGGGCTTTGGAAAAGCGTGTCCCATGCTCTATCAAAGAGTGGAAAGTGCCCAATGGCTGGCTTCCTCGTCTCCGGTGGCGACGTGCCTGGTCCAGGGAAGTGGTCATTGCAAATCGTCCTGATTTGATACTCGGTGCCGGTCATTTAACCCACACCATGCTGTTGCGCGCCCGCCGGAAATTCGGGGGAAGATCGATCCTCATGATGCAACCCAGTCTGCCAGCTGCATGGTTTGATCTGTGTGTGGTTCCCGAACATGACGGAGTTCGGGATAGGAAAGGGATTATGCAGGTTCGCGGTGTCCTGAACCCTGTCGAACGATCCGCAAACCAATCTGCGTCGCAAGGTCTGATCCTCGTCGGCGGGCCTTGCAGACATGTCCACTGGAATGATCCAGCCATAGTGGAACAAATACACGGGATCCTCCAATCGACCCGAAACACACAGTGGACCTTGACCACATCCCGTCGCACCCCGGACACTTTTCTCGATTTATTGAGGCCCGCAGACAACTTGAGTGTCATTCCGGCCGCCGAAACGCCTTCCGGATGGGTGGCCGCACAATTGGCCCGGTGTGGACAGGTTTGGGCAAGTGGCGACAGTGTTTCGATGCTCTATGAATCGCTCACATCCGGAGCCGCCACCGGGATGCTGGAGGTGGATTGGGCTGGAGAGGGCAAGTTGCGGCAGGGTGTGAAATCCCTGATCCAGTCCGGCATGATCACTTCCTTTGCCAATTGGAAGCTGGGAGAACCTTTGGCTCCACCCTCAAGTCCCTTGGCAGAATCACAACGCGTTGCCGACTGGGTGCTGGATCATTGGTTTCCAAATGTCGGCGGACTTCCTTCGTCGCCTTTGAACGAAGGATTCCCCGAATGATGACGGATAAAGCAGCCACAACTTCCGGAACGGTGCTTCAATTACTTCCCGATTTGCAATCGGGTGGTGTGGAAAGGGGCACGTTGGAGATTTCCAACGCTTTGGTGGACACGGGGTGGAAATCACTGGTGATTTCCCAGGGGGGGCGTCTGGTTGATGAACTGGAATCAGGCGGGGCCAGTCATATCCAATGGCCCATCGGAAAGAAAACCCCGCTCACGCTTCGTTTTGTTCCTGCCTTGATTCGGCTCTGTCGTGAGCAGAAAGTGGACATCCTCCATGCGCGTTCCAGGATGCCGGCTTGGATTGCTTTTTGGGCGTGGCGCTGCATGCCGAAATCCTCTCGTCCCGTTTTTGTCACCACTGTGCATGGCCTTAATTCCGTCAATGCCTACAGCCGTATCATGACACGAGGTGAACAAGTCATTGCCGTGTCGGACACCGCCAGGTCTTATGTGCTTCAACATTATCCGAAACTCGATCCGGACAAAGTTGCCGTCATTTATCGGGGCGTGGATAACAATGCTTTTCCATCAGGATTCAAGCCCGGATCGGATTGGTTGCAGGAATGGTACACATCCTTTCCTCAAACCCGCAATGCACGTCTGCTGACCTTGCCGGGGCGTATCACACGTCGAAAAGGACATATTGATTTTGTTGAATTAATCGCGCAATTGCGGAAGCAACATCCCGATATCCTGGGTATGATCGTGGGTGGTTGGGAATCGAAACAGCAGGGGTATGTCGATGAAATTAAAGGGCGGATTCAATCGATGGGGCTTGAAGACGCCATCGTTTGGACCGGACACCGTTCTGACATGAAAGAGATCTATGCTCTGTCTGATCTTGTTTTTTCCCTCTCCAACAAACCCGAATCTTTTGGCCGAACCATACTGGAGCCGCTTTGCATGGGGAAACGCTGTGTTGGGCTTGATCACGGTGGGGTGGGGGAAATCCTGAGCACCATGTTTCCTCAGGGGAAATTGTCACTGGGCGCATCCACTGAAAATTGGGCCTCACGTTGCAACGACCTGCTGTCCCATGAGGCTCCCCGTCCTTTGCCGAATGCCTATCCATTGAAAGAAATGCTTCAGAAGGAAATCCAATACTACGCCCATTGGATGCATCAGCAACGCCCTGTGCCACGCTAATGATCTTCAGCGGTTGATCGTAATTCGTATTCTGCAATGGTATGCGCCAGTCCCACTCCCGTATGCTGGCCTGCTTCCAGGGTGGGAGGCACTCCAAGATCCTTCAGCACTTTGGTGGTTTCCGGGCCGATGCTGGCCACTTTCATGTCCGGATAGGTTTCCAGCAGGTCAGGAAGATCGAATCGATCGTGGAACGATTCGACAGCTGACCCGCTGGCGAATGTCAACCAGTCTGCTCCGTCGTTTTGGAGCTTTTCACCCATTCCAAATCGATCTTCTGTTTCGGCGATGGTGCGGTAACAGGCGACATCATCCACGATGGCTCCCTTGGATTCCAATTCCTTTGGCAAATCCATGTTGGCCACTTCGGCGCGAGCCAGCAGGATGCGGATGTTATCGATGCTTTCGTGTTCCTGAATGGCGTTCGTGATCTGATCTGCTTTGAAACTGGCGGGAACAGCATCGACTACCAGGTGCAGGTCCTGCAGTTTTTTGGCAGTTGCCGGTCCGACAGCGGCTATTCTGAGATTGCCAAGGGACCGGATATCGTTAAACGCCTTAAAGAACGCCGCGAAGAACGCTTCCACACCGCGTGCACTGGTAAATACGATCCAGTCATATTCCCCAATTCCCAGGATGCATTCGACCAGTTCACGTGATCGGGTGGGGGTATCGCTGCGAATGGTCGGGACGGACATGATTTCCGCCCCCAGCTCGCTCAATCGATTGTAGAGTGCATCCGAAGCCGAGACAGGGCGTGTCACTACAATACGGCGGCCAAACAAGGGTTTGCGTTCAAACCAGTTTAAATGTTCGCGCAGCCTGACAACCTCGCCGATGATGGCGATGGATGGAGACACGATGCCGGATTTCTGAGCGAGTTCCCCCAATGATGCGAGGTTTCCTGATACGGATTTCTGGCGTCCATAAGTGCCCCAGCTGATCATGGCTGCGGGTGTTTCCTTGCTGAGCCCGTGATCCATCAATGCCTGGGCAATGTCCTGAAACCGCTCCACACACATCAGTAACACCTTGGTCCCAGGGGTGCGGGCGATGGTTTCCCATGGGTAATCGGGCATTTTTTGATCGGGATTTGATCTTCCCGTGAACACGCTGAAACTGGATGAAAGTTTGCGATGTGTCAGAGGAATACCTGCATAGGCAGGAACAGCCGATACGGAACTGATCCCGGGAACCATTTCAAAATGAATATCCGCCTCGCGCAAAGCAAGTCCCTCCTCGCCACCTCGGCCAAAAACGTAGGGATCACCACCTTTGAGCCGCACCACGGTTTTCCCTTCTTTGGCCTTGGAGACCAACAACTCATTCAGGATTTCCTGAGACATGGAATGGGAATTCGGCTTCTTCCCGCCAAAAATGATTTCTGCATCCGCTTTGGCGTATTGAAGCAATTCGGGGTTTGCCAATGCATCATAAATGATGCAATCGGCCTCCGATATCAATCGGGCGCCTTTAACCGTGATCAACCCTTTGTCTCCCGGTCCGGCTCCCACCAGGTAAACTCTGCCTTTATTCATCGTCATGGCGCCAATCTATCGAGCTACCCAAGTGAAATGCAATGTATCGATGCATTTTCTTTTGCATTTCATGCGGAATTCATCATCATGACCCCCGAATTTCCCAGTCAACCCAGTGTTGCCGGCCGCTGTATGCGGTCGTCAGGGAGTCAATACGCATGAACTATCATGAGCGCAAATAAGGATCGATTTGAATTGGAGAAGGATCTGCTGGATTCAGTGCAGGGCAAAGGTGCCGTTGACAAGGCAAGGGTGTTTGTTCGTCTGTCCGGTCCCGGATGGCTTCAAAGCGCCATCACTCTGGGCGGCGGTTCACTGGCCAGTGGTCTGTTTCTGGGTGTCATCGGCGGCTACGAAATGTTATGGGTCCAGTGGCTGGCCATGTTTTTCGGGGTCACCATGCTTTGCGCTATCAGCTACGTGACCTTGTCCACAGAAACGTCTCCTTTCACCAACATCCGTCGGCACATCAATCCTGTCTTGGCCTGGGGTTGGCTGGCTGCTTCGCTGCTGGCGAATATTGTCTGGGTGTTGCCCCAGTATTCCCTGGCTTATGGCGCCATCACCAACAATCTTTTTGCCGGTGCTTTTGCCGACTCCAAAGGGGAGGACGGCACCAAGTTCATGATCACCATCCTGCTCATGTTCATCGTGATTCCCATCACCTTGAGTTACGGGGGGAAGGGAAAGGGCATCAAAGTTTATGAAATGATCCTCAAGGTCATGGTCGCCTTGATTGTACTTTCCTTCATGGGGGTAACCATTGCGATTTCCGGCAACGTGGATTGGGGAGCAATCATTAGCGGGTTTGTGCCGAAATTGTCTTTGTTAAGTGAACCTTCCTCCCAGTACAGGACATTTCTGGATGCCATACCCTCGGATGCCGCCAGGAGCTTTTGGCAGGCCGAAATCCTGACCTTGCAACGGGACATCATGATTGCCGCGGCCGCAACTGCGGTAGGGATCAACATGACCTTTCTGTTGCCCTTTTCCCTGTTGGCCAAGAAATGGAACCGGAAGTTTCGTGGGCTCGCCATTTTTGATCTGGCAACGGGCATGGTCATTCCGTTTGTGTTGGCGACTTCTTGTATTGTGATCGCCGCCGCATCTCAGTTTCACGGTAAACCTTTCACCGGACTCCTGGATGAGACCGGAGCCACGGTCGTAGTCAACGAACAAAGTGGCAAATACGGTGATTACAGCAAAATGATCGATAAGCGAGCGCAAAGCGAAGGCCTCCAGGATGTGGCTGTGGCCGATGCGGAAAAGCAAATTGCGGCCATGCTGATCAAACGTGGAACTGGCGATTTGGCCGGCTCCTTGAAATCGCTGTTTAACGGGAGTGATGTGGTTGCCAACTACGTCTTTGGATTTGGTGTGCTGGCGATGGCCATCTCGACCATCTCCATCCTCATGTTGATTTCCGGGTTTTGCGTATGTGAAGCTCTGGGCAAGGAGCACGGAGGCATCACTCATCGCCTCGGTACCTTGATTCCAATCACTGGTATTTTATGGCCCTTGTTATGGACCAGCGAATCCAGCGCTTATCTGGCGGTGCCAACTTCTGTTTTTGGATTTGTTCTGATTCCGATCGCTTACCTGACATTTCTTCTCATGATGAATTCCCGCAAAGTGCTTGGAAATCACGTGCCCACCGGCATCAATCGTCTGATCTGGAACGGTCTCATGGGACTTGCCTTTCTGATCATGGCTCCTGCTGCGGCCTGGAAAGCCTGGACAACCAGTCTTAAGATTGGTGACAACAGTTATGCTTTCGGCAAGATGGCCCTGATCGCTTTCATCGTGCTGGTGATCGTTGGCTTTTTCTTCAAGGAAAAGGAAGATAAGACTGCTTAAGCAAGTCGATGCTCTGGTCAGGTCAAAGCTCCTTTTTGGGGAGCCAGACCTGGCAAAGTATCCGGGACATATCTGAAAACGGTGAATCAATGCTGAGGATTTGTTTTCCCGTTGTGGGGGAGATGTCTTGATATAAATTGACGCGCTTCCAGTGCGAATGCGCCAATTCGATTGCAAAGGCCGCCTCAGCGGTCCAAGTCCCTCCGTCCGAGTCTTCGGTATGTTTCCAGGTTCCCTCCATTCTGATCAGGTGCGTTGACAGGGAACCTTCCAGCTCGTATGTGGCATCAATGTATTCGGCTTTAAAGCGTAGTTTGTTATCGAGGATTGTGCCTCCGATGAACCAAGCAAATCGATAATCGGTATCCTGGTCAAAGCGTCCGAAGATCGTTTCGCCGTCCTGTCCCATCTCCCAATGCAGGAAATCAACGCTTCCATCACGGTGTTTGGCTTCGCATGACCATCTGCCGGATACCATGCCTTCCTTTAAATTGGGGGGAAGCGCAAAGAAGAGTGGATCGGTGAAGTTTTCTTTTCCGTGACTCAGTCGGCGACTGAGTTTCCATTCCTTGGTCTTCTTATCCTGTGTTTGATAGATGGGGATAAACCCATTGGGCCATTTGGATGATTGAATGGCATAAAAGAGGGGAGTGAAGGTAACGGGTGCGGGTTTCTGAATGGTTTTTTCCGGTTTTCGGAAGCTCAGTAGGATGGCATTGCTGTCCGAAGCCTGGACATACATTGCTTTTGGTTCAACCTGCTTGCCGGATTCTCCAACCATCGCTCCGCTCAAGATGATGGATGCCATCGAAACCATCGTCAGACCCCAGCACTGGCGATTCAACCGGATGGTCTCAATCATGGCTCTCATCTGATTCATGCACTCAACATGCTCCACTCTTAAAAGCATTGAAAGCCGACAATTCAGTCTGGTTGTGTCATCATCCACCTGCGGAATTCCTGACGGCTGACCACGCCATCTTGATTGGTGTCCAAAGCCCCAAGAATCGAGGGAACTTGTTCCAGTTCTTCGAAATCAATGGATCGATCCTGGTTGATGTCCAGTTGACCGAACCAGGGTGGATAGAAACCTTGATTCCTGTCTCGGCTGAATCGTGTCCCTTGTGAGGCCCCGGATCGTTGCATGATGCGTCCTGCGTCTCTGTCGGCTTCGAGGGTGACTTCAAAGGTCTGTCGAACAGGGACACAAAAAGTGTTCTGATCATCGCAGGCAAAGTAGTCAATGGTGATATCGAAGGTTGTTTGCCGCCGGTCCGATGGGCTGATGATTTCGATCAGGAATTCCCGAGGGTCAGCGTCGGCTGGATGTTCAACTGATGGCGCGGAACCCGCTGAAGGGGTCGCCTGGACTCCTTGAGGCAGAGTCAATTGATATCGCAAAGGTTCGGTCAGGTTATTCCAATGGACATGATGGAGCGGGTCCATGAAAAAACCAAAAAACACCTGTCCGGTTCCCCGTCGCAACAGGTCCTGGGTCGCTTCGGCTCTTAGTTTGACGTAAAACTGTTGGTTTCCGGCGTTGGCTTTGGCGGTCACTTTCACTGGTTGCATCGGATCGAATGGACGTTCAATTCGTGGTACAATGCCCTTAGCGACAGTTCTGGGAGGAGGTTCGGTCGTCATGTTCAAGTCGGAAACCAGGGTGGGTGGATTTGCGGGGCCGAAGATTTCCGCCAGATCGTTTCGCAACGTATCCGGATCACTCCAGGCCCTGCGTTTGAGGATCACGCCATCCGGATCCATCAGAAATTCCGAATTGGGGGCGTTCCCCAGGTTATGCTTGAGTGTGTTCTCCATGGAATCGCAGATCCACGGGATTTTGGAACCCAGCGTCCGCTCAGCCTCACGGACGTGCATCAATCGTTCTTCCAAGTTCAATGGCGTGACGTATCCGTTGTGTTCCGGATGCGCCAATGCTTTGTAAATGTAGAAAAATTGAACACCTTTTGGGGTATAGTCGTGATGGACAGTCTCCAAACTGGGGACGTTACGTAGAAAAGGTGGTCACGTGAGACAGCCGAACACCAGCACAGTATGCCGGCCTTTTAATTGATCAGTGTTCCAAGGGTTTCCATTCGCGTCAACGCCTTCGAGGAAAGGGATTTTCTCACCGATGGCAGGAGCTGATCGATTGAAATTTCCCACCATCCCTTCTCGGGTAGTATCTTCCTGAGATGCTCGTTGCGCATGCAGGGATACAAATAAAAAGGTCAACAAGCAGGCGCTCAGCGACGTTTTGGTAAAGTGTTGAAATGTTCTCATGGTGTCTGATTTTCCTGAAGTAGACGACCGAGTCATCAACTCGGTTACACCCCGCTTAGGTTTGAGCATGGAAGACAGGATTCAATCAACATTTAGGTCAGACCTTTGGGCTCAAGACCTTTCTGAACTTCCCAGAAAAGATTTCCAGACTTAAAAATGCAAGGGGGAAGTGCCAGGTGTTTCCATCGTGTAAGCGCAATGATTGTTGCCATCCGTTTGATCTGGCCAAAGAACAACCGGGTGTTGGCGGAAGTGAAAAGAAATGTGATGATTTCCTGATCATGCGGACCGTTAACGTCGAGTGGCTT
This sequence comes from Verrucomicrobiota bacterium, assembly GCA_027619545.1. Lineage (GTDB taxonomy): Bacteria > Verrucomicrobiota > Verrucomicrobiia > Limisphaerales > AAA164-E04 > AAA164-E04. The sequence continues at coordinate 14,808 of JAQCFT010000040.1, forward strand.
GAAGGCGGAAGAATCCCTTCGGGTGGGTTGGGGCGGTCCATTTCAGTTCGGTCGGACTGGTGGAATTGATGGCCGGGCTATTGATTGTTTCCCAGGCTTTCAGGTTGGTGGAAAATTGTGCAGACACCTCCACACCGGTGGCTCCGAGATCAACTCGGGTGGCTAGCGTGACATTTGCCTCGGTGTATGTGATGGTCATGATGGATGAAACATCGGCAACGTTTGGGTTGCTTCCCAGACTATATTCCAGTAACGAAGGCAGACCGTCATTGTCCGGATCTTCTTCGAGATTGGATTCGAAAAGCCCATATGACGTTAGCCAATCTTCAAGAGAGTTACCATTGCTTTTGCCCGGCGTGCCTCCTGGTTGAATGCTTGCTTTCCATTGCGCGGGATTGGTGTGATCCACGCCAGAACGGAGGTTGGCAAGTTGCAGAGATGAACCCTTTCCGTCGGGAGCGGTTGGCCAGGGGGCTTCTGTTTCATAGGTGAAGTCGATGATGGGGATGCCTGCCCCGTAGGAGAGCTTGATGTTTTCTCCGGCGTTGCTCAACCGGTCCCCTTGTTCCCATTCCCCGACTATGGGTAGGTTTGGACCATACACTCTTTCAAAGGCTTGCCGGTCGCCTGTGATCAACAGATATCCTCCTGGCTCTATTTCAGTGTCATCGGGGAAATCGAAATCGATTCCCTTCGTGAAACGGAAGCCACTCAGGGAGAGAGTGGCTTCGCCGATATTGTGAAGTTCAATGTATTCGGCCGTGGAATCCCCAGCTGGGTGATACATGATTTCACTGATGACCAATCCGTTCCGAAACAGGGTCAAATCCGGTGCCGAGGCGACAAATTCCAATGGTAGTGACCAATGACTGGCATGCCCCTCTGTGTTGACGTGTCGCACTCTCGCGCGGTAAGTGTGTCCCGGTTTGAGCTGGTCCGGCGGGATGGCCATAGTGTCTGAAAAAGTTGTCATGGGATCGCTGTGCCAGAGAGGTTCGATTTCATAAATCCAGGGTGTGCCAGGGACGTGATTTTCGGTTTCCGGATTGGACACTTCTCCTATTCTCCATTCCATCCAGGCAAATCCGCTAGGATCTCTCGGGTTGACGAAGGTGCTGCTGTTAAAAGCCAAACCGTCAACCGGAAAGCCGGGTTCTCCTGCATAGGATATGTCGGGACGGTTCGGAATGCCCGATGCCGAAGCTTCTTGAGATAGATATCCGTAACCATAACCATCCTCGATCGCATCGTTGACGCGAAAACTTCCGTCTGGCCGCGTGTTGAACATATACTCGATGATACGTTGCTGAAATCCTTCATGATCGGGGGTCGGAATATTTCTGCGGTAGCTGCTGGCAAGTCTGGTTTCATTGACGGACAGTCGATACCAGGGGCCACGGTGGGAACCACTTGTTTTCGGATGAGAACTCCACATGGTTTCATCCACATCAACCATGGTCAGTGGCCATTGGGCCGGGTTCACAATCTGTGAAAGTTCTTGCACCAATTGTGCGGCCTGGCCTCCATGACGCTTGATGTCAGAAAACAAAAGATCGAGCAATTCGCGGCATCGGTTTTGAAAACCGATGGCTTCGTGATCCAGGCAACGATCGGCTCGGATAACACCACTCCATACGTGTTTGATCGGCGCATACATCATGTCCAGGTCCCAGGGCAGGGGAGTCCATTGTTCATTGGCGTGTTGAAACATGTAATAGTTGGCTCCGTCACGTAGATCGACATTACCGGTGGCTCGATTGATGGCCCGAAAGCCGTAGAAACTGCGGAGATCAAAGTTTGATTGCCACCATTCGACGGTGTTGAGCCGATTGCTTAGGCTCCAAAAGGTGTCCCAGTCTGATTGATCAAGAGGTTGATCCGGTCCCTGGTTTTTCTTATTGCCTTGGTTGCTGGCGATTTCGTAGGTGCTGCGATCCGGCAGACGACGCTCTTCCAGGAAACGGCTGTCCGGATGTTCAATGGCCAGGTATAGGCCCCACAGGTCTCCTTCGTATTGATCGGGGGGTGCTTCTTCTTCATTGTCGATGATGCGAAACTGGATCCAGTGCGTGTTTGAACTGGGTACCCCTGCCAGTTGGTAGAGCCGGTGTGGAACTGCTTCGTCCAATCCAGCCATGCCCCGGTTGGAGGCCACCCAGGGTGATGCGCAGGCATTGAGATTGAGGGTTTTCCAATTGGCTCGGTATCTTTGGCCGTAGTTGTCACGACTGGCAAAATCGTGTGTGGAATTGAATTTGAATCGCCATTTGTTTTTTCCGCTGACATAGGTCGAAGCTTCTCCTCGGTTGTAGAACTGGATGTGGTCATAGACGATTCCATCATAGACCAGGGTTCCTGACATTCGACGACCGTCATATGTGCGGTTGTATTGGCTGTTTTCCACGTCGGTCTGGCGTGCGATGAGATGGTAAACAGGCATGGATTGAGCCATCATGTCCTGTGAAAAATCCAATCCTGGCGAAACTCTCGGCCTCAAGCTACCCGACCAGGCAGGTACTCCGTCATACACGAAATAGGCAAAATTGGGGCTCTCATCATCCGCATAAGGAATAGTCACCCAATTTCCCCGTGTATCCTCGGCGGTAATGCGATAACGAACCAAAAGGCGGTGACGATGCAGTGACGCAGGTAGTTTGACATGATAAACAGCGTCGGCGGCCATTGCATCTCCATCCTCACCGGTGTCATGCATGGGGATTTCGGTCCATTGGCTTTCATAGGAACGGTCGCTTTTGCGAATGTATTGGCCGGGTTCAACCAATTGGTAACTTAAAGTGACTTGCTTGACTCCGTCTGGATCCGTGACTTTGACTGTGATATGGACATCTTCTCCTGACGAAGGTTGCAGTGGTCGGTGGTTAACCTGCCTGGTTTGCGGTGGAATATTCAGGGTGAGAACTGTGTTTTGGGTGCCAGGAGTCGGTGTTTCGGATGATCGCCAGGATCCTCCCAGATTGTTGTCGAGTGAGGGGTTCAGCAATTCCATAGAGACACCCTTGCCTCGAGCCGCTGTCGGCCATGGATAGCCGGATTGATACTCGACTTGATCGACCAGATTGCCTTCTGAATCAAACAGTCGGAGATTGTCGCCATCATTGTCCAATCCGCCAGTGTATTGATGCGTAGTGCGGATCCTGTATTTGGTTCTCAAGGTCCGGGAATCTTCCGCCACGACCAAAAATTGACCGGGTTCCAAATTCGTGCCTGCTGGGAACGTATAATTGCCCACACCAGCAAGACGCCATTCGGACAGATCCACAGTCAGCGTGCCCGCGTTGAACAACTCGACAAATTCGCCGCGCGATGTCTTGGGGACATCATCATAGTGCAGCTCATTGATCACGACAGAAGGTGAAAAGATTTGTGGCAGCGCTGAGGTGCTGCACCAAGCTGACAAGCATGCCAGTCGTAGAATTGAACCCATCCTGATCATGCCAGAGATCCTAATCTCAAGACGTGAAACAAGCAATGTATAGTGGCGATCTTAAATCAGTTTGAAAGTGGGGAGGGTTACGATTTATTCGCCATGTAATAGAGCACCGGCACTGCCATGCGGCTGATGAAGAGGGAGGCGATTTCTCCTGCCATTAAAGCGATGGCCAATCCCTGGAAGATCGGGTCGAACAGGATCACTCCTGCGCCCACAACCACCGCCATGGCCGTCAGCATCATGGGACGGAAGCGAACAGCTCCGGCGTCCACGACTGCCTTGGCGATGGGCATGCCTTCCCGGATGCGTTGTTCGATGAAATCGACCAGGATGATGGAGTTACGCACAACGATGCCGCCTCCGGCCATGAATCCGATCATGGACGTAGCGCTGAAAAAAGCACCCATGAAGCCATGCGCGGGCATGATGCCGACAAGGGAAAAGGGGATGGCGATCATGACGATGAGCGGGGTGAGGAAGGATTTGAACCAGCCGACCATCAGGACGTAGATCAACACCAGCACAGCAGCAAAGGCGAGCCCCAGATCACGGAAGACTTCCAGAGTGATGTGCCATTCGCCGTCCCATTTCATTGAAGGGGTGACATCGGTTTCGGGCATGGAGGCATTCAGGATGCGGAGGGTTGCGTCTTGTCCTGCGGTGGGTTGTTGCACGTTTAATTTTCTTAATGCCTGATTGATCTCAAAGATGGCATAGACGGGACTCTCAATAGCTCCGGCCACATCCGCTGTTACATAAGTTACGGGCATCAGGTTTTTGTGGTAGATGCTTTTATCGGCGGTGGTGGTGCGGATGGTGACCAGTTCGGCCAAGGGGACCAGCGCTGGTTCCTTGCCCACGGACGCATGGAACCGGGAACGAATTTTGATGGCTCCGAGGTCTTCGATGGAGGTGGTGTATGCATCCGGAATTTCCAGCAGCAGGTTGACAGACTCTCTGGAAGCTGGATCGTGAAGCAATCCTGCGGGAGTTCCGGATATCGCTGTTTGCAGGGTTTGTTCGATGTCTGAAACGGTCAATCCGTGCAGTGCGGCTTTTTCTTTGTCGACTTCAAAAGTTAGTTTCGTTTGATCGGCTTCCACATACCAGTCAACGTCGACAACGCCGTCCGTGCTTTCGAATATGTCTTTGACTTGCCGGGCGAGGAGACGTCGAGTGTCTTCGTCCGGACCATAGATCTCCGCAACAAGGGTCTGAAGGACCGGTGGGCCTGGCGGTACTTCCGCCACCGTGAGACTGACATCGTATTGCTTGGCGATGGGAGCGATCAGATTCCGTATGCGTTTGGCAATGTCATGGCTTTGGGCCTTGCGATCGTGTTTGTTCACGAGGTTTATCTGGATGTCCGCCGTGTGAGAACCTGTCCGAAGAAAATAGTGTCGCACGAGGCCATTGAAGTTGAAGGGAGCGGCTGTGCCGATGTAGGTTTGGTAATCGGTGACTTCCGGCACCTCACGGATGGCTTCGGCCATTTCGAGCGTGACGTTTGCCGTGTGCTCAAGTGTGCTGCCTTCCGGCATGTTTAGAATCACTTGCAATTCGCTCTTGTTGTCAAACGGTAGCATCTTGACCTGCACCCAGCCGATGCCGACAAGCGCCATGGAAGCCAGTAGCATCCCGGTGATCAGCACCAGAAATCCCCATCTCCAACGAGCTTTCTCAATAAGCGGGTTCATGAAGGCCCGATACATGCGAGTCAGGAAATCTTCTTTCGCGTGCGACCCATCATGCGGGGAGGGGGAATGGGCTGCATGGGATTTGCCCAACAACCTGACCGCCGCCCAGGGTGTCACGATGAAGGCGATCAGGAGGGAGAAAAACATGGCAGCTCCTGCGCCAACCGGAATCGGGCGCATGTAAGGTCCCATCAAACCTCCGACAAAAGCCATGGGCAGTACTGCGAAGATCACTGCAAAGGTTGCCAGAATAGTCGGGTTACCCACTTCGCCGACAGCTTCCACGGCAATCTGCATCAGGGAGCGTCGATTGTTTCCCTTGAGGTGGCGATGGCGAACGATGTTTTCTACCACCACGATCGCGTCGTCCACCAAAATGCCAATGGAAAAAATCAGGGCAAAGAGAGTGATGCGGTTGAGAGTATAGCCATAGAGGTAGAAGACCAGCAAGGTCAGCGCGAGAGTGGACGGAATGGCGATGGCAACGATCAGTGATTCCCGTTTGCCAAGTGCGAAAAGGATCAACAGGGAAACACTCACCACAGCAATACCCATGTGGAACAGCAATTCGTTGGATTTTTCTGCAGCGGTTTCTCCGTAATGACGAGTGATGGTCCATTCAAGATCGGACGGAAGGATGTGGCCTTTCAATGATTCCACGCGCTTGAGAACGTCCTCAGCCACGGTGATGGCGTTGGCGCCCGGTTGCTTTGCGATGCTGATGGTGACGGCAGGAAATTCGCCTTCCTGCTGCCCGGATGCTTTTCCATGGCCGAAGAAAACGTATTGGCTTGGTTCTTCTCCGGTATCTTCAATGCTGGCCACATCACGGAGGTAAATGGGGATGGATTCATGGACGCCTAGCAAGATGGACTCCACGTCAGTGAGTGAATTTAGAAAGCCACCTGTTTCAACAAGCGTTGCCGAGAGGTTTGGGGTGAGTTCTCCGTGGAGTTCCTGTTGGTTGGCGACTTGAATGGCAGGCGGCAAGTCTGCGAGCGTCAAACCGCGTGCTTCAAGTTCTGCGGGGTCGATCAGGATGCGAATCGTTCTTTTGGCGCCGCCTATCAATGTGGTTTCTCCCACCTGAGGGGCTTGCTTGATGTGCTCCTCGAGTTGTGAAGCCACACGCCGCAGGGCCTCGTGATCGTAATTCCCTCCATGCAAAGTCAGCGCCAGAATGGGGACATCGTCGATGGAGCGCGGTTTGATCAGGGGATGCCGAACGCCGGGTGGAATACGGTCAAAATTCGATTGCAGTTTTTGATTGAGTTTGACCAGGGAATCCTCGATGTCTTCTCCGACCTTGAACCGAACAATAACCAGACTCTGACCGTGTTGGCTGGTGGAGTAGATGTATTCCACTCCGGGGATTTCCCAAAGGAGCTTCTCCATCGGGCGTGTGGCGCGTTGTTCCACTTCCCGGGCGCTGAATCCGGGCATGGATACCATGACATCCACCATGGGAACGATGATTTGAGGTTCTTCTTCACGAGGCAGCAGGACAATGGCCGCCAACCCCAGCAGAATCGAAGTCAGGATGATCAATGGCGTGAGCTTCGAATCAATGAAAGCCTGCGCCATGCGCCCGGCCAGTCCAAGGGAATGTTCCTGGGGGGAGGGATCGTTTTTCAGTGGTTGACTCATGGTTTGGTCGGGTAGATTCGATGGTTCATTGAAGAGTGATCGGGTGACCATCGACCATGGCTTTCGATGGGGAATTGATCAGGATGTCACCTTCCTTCAGGCCTGATGTGATTTGGACAAGATCCTCGCCTGATTGCTTTCTGCCTGACTTCACCAGTCGCATGGCTGCTTTGGAATCATGGACCAAATAGACATATTCCATCTGTCCTTTCACCTGGATGGATGCCGAAGGAATCCAAATGCCTTGCATCGGTTCGGAAGGCACCCAGACACGGACGACGTCGCCGGATTGAATGTTCTTTGGCGATTGGATCTGAAGGATGACGGTCACTGTACGAGTCATTGGATCCGCGACATTTGCCTGCTCAGTGATCGTTGCTTCTCCCTGAATGCCGCCGGAGGTGGTGGTGAATGTTAAAGGAGTCCCGATTTTCAGGTTGCCGACACCATGCAGTGGGAGGTGTGTGGTTATTTCCATGTGATCCGGAGCTTCGATGGACAACAGAGCCTGTCCCGCGCCGATGCCTTCACCAGGTTCTACGTTGACTTGCTCGATGATGCCTTTGAAGGGGGCTTTGACTGATGCATGGCCGAGTCGGGTTTCAGCTGCGGCAAGATTTGCCTTGGCGCTTTCAAAGATGGATCGGACTTGATCGGCTTCTCTCTGCGTGACGGATTTTTCTGACAGCAAGGACCGATAACGATTCCAGTCGGCTTGAGCTCTTTCGTATTCTGCCCGAGCCTGGTCAACCGCGGTTTTCAACTCTCGGTCATCCAATTGGACCAGTCGTTCGCCTTGTTTGACGGCTTGTCCGACTTTGACCAGGACAGCGTCTATGTTGGCATGCAGTCTGGATGGTACGATGGCGCGTCGGGTTGTTTGAACCGTTCCCATGTGGGCAGTGCTCAGTGTGATGCTTTGCTTCTTGATTTCCGTGACGGATACGGGGATGGGGGAGAGTAGGGCTTTATTCGCTTGCGGCGAGGTGTCTTTCTCGGAATGGCAGGCTGTGAGTATGCCAAGTAGAAACGAGGCAAATGCGATCAGCAGGTGGGGGGATCGGGTTGCTTCGATCCGCCCGCGAGCGTCAGTCATGCGGACGCCTGTCGATGGATGACTGGTGCGGTCACTTTGGTCGGTCAGATGCAGGGGGCG
>JAQCFT010000418.1 GCA_027619545.1 Verrucomicrobiota bacterium
TCCGCCGATCCCCGTATCGTGAAAGATGCCAAAAAGATAGATCTCATCTCTTATGATGAAATGCTCGAACTCGCCAGTTCGGGCGCCAAGGTGATGCAGTCTCGATCCGTTGAATTTGCCAAAAAATTTGGAGTCGTTTTTGAAGTGAGATCGAGTTTGAACGATAATCCAGGAACCATTGTGAAAGAATCCACTCCCGACATGGAAAATGTGGTCGTGCGCGGCGTGTCGCTCGACAAAAATCAGGCCAAGGTAACGCTGGAAGCTGTTCCAGACCATCCCGGTGTGGCCGCCTCCATCTTCAAACCGCTCAGTGAAGCCGCCGTTAATGTCGATGTCATCGTGCAGAACGTCAGTCACGAAAGCGGCAAACGTGCGACGGACCTTTCTTTCACCGTCGAGAAAACCGATTTGAGCAAAGCGCGCCGGGTCTTGTCTGGTTTGCAGGAAAAGATTGGATTTGAAAACCTTCGGGACGACGAAAATATCTGCAAATTGTCGGTCGTGGGCGTCGGCATGAGGAGTCACTCGGGCGTGGCTGCGAAACTGTTCGAAGTACTTTCGGAAGCGGGGGTAAACATTCTGATGATCTCCACCAGCGAAATCAAAATCTCCGTGGTCATCGGCAGTGACAAGGCAGAGGAAGCTCTGCAAGCAGCCCACCAGGCCTTCGTCGGTGATTAGCCGACAGGGTGATCGGACAATCGGACCGATCCGTCCGATCAGACAGATCGGTCTGATCCGCACGCTTCGGTCTCAGACCGAAGCCAGTTCAGGTATGGCGGATACCCCTCCACAACCGGAACCGCCACGCACTCGGGGACTTCATACGGGTGCTGCTCAACCACCCAATCCGTCAATGACTGCAGACGGTCCTGGTGTGTTTTGAACACCAACTGGTATTCGTTGGCGCTTTCCAGTTTACCCTCCCACCAGTAGTGCGATTCCACCAGTGACAGCACCTTCCCGCATGCTGCCAGCCGGCGCTCTACCGCACCTTTCGCCAAACGACGTGCGGTCTCGAGATCGGGAGCCGTCACCCATACCATGCGATACTTGCTTTCCTTCATTTCCAGAATGAGTTTGAGCAATGTGCGATGCAAAAGCAAACGTTCCCAATCCCCACTGAGTTTCTATGCACAAGATTCTAAGGTTTTTGCTTTGATTTATCCCGAAATGCGGTAAAACAATCCGCTCGATTGGGTGTCCTGTTGAATGGCCCATCGGTTTAGGTTCCATGAAGAAACGCACGATTCATTGCAACGAAATTAGAACACAACACATCGATCAAGTCGTGACCCTCAACGGTTGGGTGCATTCCCGGCGTGATCTGGGCGGCGTATTGTTTATCGATGTTCGCGATCGCGAAGGTCGCACACAGACTGTTTTTGATCCATCGGATCTTCCCGCCGACCTGTTTGATGCCGCCGCATCGCTGCACAGCGAGAGCGTCATTTCCGTCACAGGCAAAGTGAGGAAACGTCCTGAAGGCACTGATAATACCAAGATCCCCACCGGTGAGGTCGAAGTCATGGTGCAGTCCATGGAGGTATTGAATGCCGCCGATGTGCTGCCCTTTCCTGTGGACGACCCTGAAACGGCTTCCAAGGTCAATGAAGAGTTGCGTTTGAAATATCGCTACCTGGATCTGCGTCGCCCGGAAATGATCCGCAACCTGCGCCTGCGCAGTAAAGTCGCCACGGCTTCCCGTGTGTTTCTTGATGAGGAAGGTTTCCTGGAAGTGGAAACGCCCACCTTGTTCAAGTCCACGCCTGAAGGTGCCCGCGAATTTCTGGTGCCCAGCCGTCTTCACCCCTCCCACTTCTATGCGCTGCCGCAGTCACCTCAGCAGTTCAAACAGATTCTGATGGTATCCGGTGTGGAGAAATATTTTCAACTGGCCCGTTGTTATCGTGATGAGGACTTACGTGCCGATCGCCAGCCTGAGTTCACCCAGGTCGACATTGAAATGTCCTTCATTGATCGTGAGGATATCTACAGCCTGATTGAAGGTCTGATGGGGCGCATCTGGAAAAGCGCGCTGAACATGGATATCCCGGCTTCTTTCAAGCGTATCACGTTTGAAGAGGCGATGAACACCTACGGTATCGACAAGCCCGACACCCGTTTCGGTTTGGAGATGCATGATTTTTCCGAGACTTTCAAAACGAGTTCTTTCAAGGTGTTCAGCGGCACCATCGAGCGCGGTGGCGTGATCAAGGCCATGAACGCCAAGGGGCTCGCCGATGTGACTCAGGGCCAGATGGAAGGTCTGACCCAGCTGGCGATCAGTCATGGCGCCAAGGGGCTTGCTTACATCAAGGTCGAAAACGGGGAATGGAAGTCACCGATTGTCAAATTCTTCAGCGACGAAGAAAAAGCCGCTCTTCAGGAGACCTTGAAAATTGAAGATGGTGATTTGATTCTTTTTGCCGCTGACGAATGGTTGGCTGCGTGTGAAGTATTGGGTCGCATTCGCCTGCAATGTGCGGATTTACTGCAGCAGAAGGGCAAGCTGACCATCGATCCCAATCGTTTTGATTTTCTATGGGTGATTGAGTTTCCGTTGTTGAGTTTCGACAAGGAAATGAACCGTTGGTATTCCAGTCATCACCCTTTCACCGCACCGGTTGAAGAAGACATTCCTTATCTGGAATCCGATCCGAAAAAAGTGCGCGGTCAACACTATGACCTGGTGGTCAACGGCGTTGAATTGGGTGGGGGATCGATCCGTATCCATCAGCCCGAGGTCCAGCGCACCATCTTTGAAAAAGTGCTTCAACTGCCCGAAGACCTCATCAAGGCACGATTCGGTTACATGTTGGAAGCCTTCCGATTCGGTTGTCCTCCGCATGGCGGGATTGCCCTTGGATTTGATCGCCTGATCGCCATTCTCTGTGGTACACACAGTATCCGTGACGTCATCGCATTTCCAAAGACAGCCAAAGGCACCTGCTTGATGACCGATTCACCCGGCACAGCAGAAAACAGGCAGCTGAGGGATCTGCACATCCAGCTCCGAGCCCCTCAAAAAGAGCAGAAGGGCGAATAGTTCATTCGGTTGGAATTTAAACCCATCATCTGGTGAATCTTTCATTTGATGATAGGTGTTTTTTGTTCTCACACAAAGGCACGAAGCCACGAAGGGATTCTGCTGTTTCGTTTAGTTCAGGGGGGATATTATCACGGGTTTCATACCCTTTTCCTCGAATAGCTCGGTTGCTTCCCTCAGTAGTGCCTGGGCGTGGTAGGATTCATACCAATGATAACCTCGGTCAGGCCCTAAAGTGGCATTCAAAAGGGTGTGGGCTTTGTTGAAATCCTCCAATGCTTGCCGATGATGGTCTTGATGTGCTTCTGCGATGGCTCGGATGAAGTTGGCGCTGGCAGAGAATGCTTCCGAAGAAGCATAACGGGAACCATATCCGGTTGAGGATTCTTCGAGATAGCGCGTGGCTTCCTTTGCTGCTTCCGGGTAATTTCCCAAGCGCAGTTCGAGTTCTGCTTTGACAAAATGGAATGTCATTCTGCTCACCCAATCCAAACTGCCATCTGCCTGATCAATAAGTTTTTTGGCTATGGCCAGTTTCAACCGATCCGGAGATAGTTGTAGGAGTCCCTTCGCTATCCAAAGGCTCCCTCTGCCATCGGTTGAAGAAGCGAAGCGGATTATTGCCAAGCTGCTTAAACGATCGTGGGCTTCGTGGTCTCCGATGCCCGCCGTCACCAAGGCCGCTCGAAGCCAATAGGCGGGGTGAGAATCTTGGTTTTCCGCGACATCCTCCAATATTTC
>JAQCFT010000419.1 GCA_027619545.1 Verrucomicrobiota bacterium
CAGCTGACATGACAAGAGATCTACCCTTACTTCACCGTTGAGTCATTTTTTGGACAAGGAATTCCTAAAAATTTTTACAATTCACTTTCCAATTGACCCGATCCTCTGCACACGATCAAGCTGGGCGGCCTGGCCACATGCTACACGAAAACCTTCTACTTCCAAAACCTCCTTCTTTGCTCCAAAATCAAGCAGCCAGCATCATGCATACATGTCGACTTTCTAAGGGTTCGGAGGAACTCACCGGTTTGAGGATTTTGCCTGATCACTCGATCCGTTGTTGATTTTGATTGTTTTCTTTGGCTTTGGAGAGTTCTGAGTGGGGACCATCGTCGGATATGATTCGTGATCTGCTTTCGGGATGCTCCATCAAGCAAACAGAAAGGGAATAACACATTTCGCCTACATTGACGCAGTCGAAATCGATGTGCCAATACTGGCGTGGTTCCAACGGTTGGAATTGGCCAAGACCAGGCACACTATCCATTCGAGAAGTGATGGTAAGATATTGAAAGAACCAACAGTAGATCTGCTGTCCAACTTTAAATTCAAAACTGCAAGGCAACAATCATACGGCTTCAGAATTGGGATACATTTCTGTTTCAGGACTAATGAAGGAGGCACCTCGTTTGGACGTTCTTCAATCAGGTGAGTAAAAAAATACAGTAATGAATAATTCGCTACATAACGATGACGTCCGAACGGAAGGGATGACGCGATGGGAGATGCATTTCATTCACCCCTATTCAGGGACCTTTAATGATCGTTATCAGAAATTCCCTCGATCCAATCTTGGCATCGCCAGCCTGATTAGATTTTGAAAGGTCGGACTTTGGAAATCATTTTGACAAACGCGGCAAGATCGCGCCGATAGTCGGAATCAATATCCATCCGTGTCAGTTGCCGGTGAACTTCGGCAAGTCCTTCGGAACTGGATTCAGCGGACAATGCACTCGGAAATCGTAGATCTGGGTCGGGTTCCAAAAACCTCTTGAGAATGTTCAGGAGCTCCCTGTTGCAGGACACATATGGGGGCAGCAAGCGCTCCAGATTATCGACCAATTGACATTTCAGACTGTGCAGTTCTGGTCTGCTCAGAGCCTTGCTTCTTGATATCAACGCTTGTCCACGCAACAATTCCAATCCGACTAAACCGACACTGTATAGATCCGATTGTATTGAAATATTGCCATTGCAATGGTACTCCGGCGAAGCATAGGCGGGCGTTGCAAGGGCTCGTTTCCATCCATCGCTCAACCGCGTTGCTCGTCCTAAATCAATTAATCTGATATAGCCATGGCAATCAACCATGATGTTGCTGGGTTTGATGTCACAGTGCAGATATGAGGCTGAATGAAGATTTTCCAGTCCAGCCAACATCTGCCGCATAATGTAAGCAACCACACCCGGTTGGACACAAAATCGTCCTTCAAACTGATTAAACAAGGTTTTTAAACCCGCCGTTTGGTGACCAGTGTTCTGACGCAGCTTGTAGTACAGAGAAAGCAATTGACCAAGGTTGATCCCATCGATCAATTCCATTTGCACCATACCCACTCCGTCAATTTCAGTATAAAAATCGGTATCTACCAAATTGGGGCAACGGTTGCGATGCATATCGGCCACCTGACTTGCAATATGACTCATGTCCAACCAATATGCATTCGAATCCAGATAGTTGGCCGGATCATAAAGCTTGATGGCATGCTGTGTGACACAATCTCTTTCTCCTTTTCGCTGTGCGCGGTACACGACACCTTGGCGTCCTATCCCTATAGGTGCAGCCAGTTTGTACTTTGCTCCTGAAGTAAAGACTGCGGAACACATCAACTCATGATACTGCCTTATCAGGTAATCAAGCTTTGAGTCGGGAGATCGATAATCATTGCGACCGTAAGAACTGAACAAACTGTAACCAGATGTTTGGAATGTCGTTGTTTCCATGGCAATGAGGGGATCACTTTTGACAGCGCCCGATGGATGGACAAGAGCGGCTAGGCATGAACAAATTCACTCTCAAAACTCATACTCATATCACGCGAAAGGCAGGACTCCGTGATGATGTGATCATCCAAATCTGCTATGGAGTTCGCCACGTAATCGGGTTGGTATGAAAAATCGGGCAAGTCCTGTTCATGAGTTGTCCCTGAAAGCACGAGCACAGTGAAATATCCGAGTTGATGGCCTCCAAGGATATCCGTGCTCATAGTATCTCCGATCATAATGGTTTCCCTCGCGGTCAAATTCAATTCTTTACGAGCACCTCGCATCATGACTGGACTTGGTTTTCCGACACTAAAGGCTTTGCGCCCGCTGGCACTTTCAAGCATGGCCACCAGTGCCCCGCATCCGGGCCGTGTTCCTTGTTGCGTGGGACAATTCGGATCGAGATTGGTGGCAATAAAGCGAGCTCCCTTGAGCAAAAGATTCAGCGCCTGCTCCATAGCCTCCGCATTAAAGGTGCGGCATTCTCCAATGACCACGTAATCAGGATCTTTGTCGACAATCGAATATCCTTCATCATGTAATGCGGTCAGCAATCCCCCTTCGCCAATCACAAATGCCGTTCCGTTGGGTTTTTGACGTGCCAAATAGGCTGCGGTGGCATCGGCGCATGTATAAACATGGCGTTGAGTAACCTGTAACCCCAATCGTCCCAGTCGAGTAGAAATGTCCCGCCGCGTGCGCTGACTGTTGTTCGTCAAAAAAATAAAGGGAATATCGTTTTCTTGCAGCTGTTGAATAAAAGCTTTTGCTCCGGGAATCAATTTACCCCCTCGGTAGATCACCCCGTCCATATCAATCAAGTAGCCATGATTTGTTTTCATCACAAATGGAGGATAGCATAAATGCTGCCTTTTACTGGCAGGCTGCAGTTTTGTGCATGAAAAAATTTGATGGATGAAATGAATGATGACATGGAGTCACCCATTCAGAACCGGAAGGGTCTTTTATTCCATTGTGCCGATGAAAACCCAGGAAGTTTCGGAATCGAATGGTTTGGGGTTACTTGTGGGAGGGGTGCTTCTACCATCAGCCCACAGCTCCCCGGTAACGAATAGCTTTGGTATTTTGAACGTCTTTCGCAAAATCCAGGACTTTGCCCTCATGACACATAACGATCAAAGTGTCTCCGTGGGACAAGGTCAAATTGAGTGGAGGTTTGATCACGGTTGACTGAGCCTTACGACGCACGGCGATCACCATGAAGGCACTTTTACCACGCGTTTCGAGCGCTTCAAGAGTCTTACCGATCAAGGGAGAATCTTGATCAACAAAAAACTCATGGATATCGAGTCCGATTTCATTGAGCCCTTCCAAAAAGGCATTGCTCCGAAGATCCTCCTCCAGGACCTGTTGAGCATTGG
The DNA here is from genome assembly GCA_027619545.1 of Verrucomicrobiota bacterium. Taxonomy (GTDB): domain Bacteria; phylum Verrucomicrobiota; class Verrucomicrobiia; order Limisphaerales; family AAA164-E04; genus AAA164-E04. Next base: position 3,369 of record JAQCFT010000419.1, read on the forward strand.
GTCGCAGGATAAGATGCGCAATGCGCTCGGCGCCAATAAATGCGGGCATCACAACCCGATCCGTACCGGCCTGTTTTAATTTGGCTTCGGATGTGACTTGATTCGCGCGCGCAATGATATGCAACTTGGGATTCAACGCCCGACAACTCAGCACAATGAACACGTTGACAGCATCATTGGGGATGACGGTAGCAAGCACTTCTGCCCGCTCAATGCCTGCTTTACGGAGCGTAGTCTCCTCGGTCGCATCACCGTCAATATGCAGATACCCGCTATCAAGAATACTCTCGTTTTCAGCCGCATTCGAATCAATGATGATAAATGGCTTTCCGGCTTCGCTCAATCTCGTTGACAACAGGCGACCGACCCGACCATAACCGCAAATCACGGTATGGTTTCTTAATTGATTGATTTCTTTTT
>JAQCFT010000041.1 GCA_027619545.1 Verrucomicrobiota bacterium
TGGGGCGGAGAAAGTGATCTACTTTTTCAAAATCTCCATGCCCGCGATTGAGCAAGCACTGGGCCAATAGCGGCGAAAGGTCAAACTCCTCGGAGAGTCGTTTGACCTGCAAATCCTGAATCGGCGCGATGGACCATCTAAAATTCATATCAATTGCTGCACCCAGAGCAGGATATCCTTAGAATATCGAACGAACAATGCAATAATCCCGCCTGCCACAAAGCCAAAATACACCGATGTTGCTATGGCCAAAATATATCCATAGAACAAGCAAACACCATCTTTCTCCATCACCCCTGCGGCGACGGCGATGATTGCATAGGATGGCAAGGCGTTGGTGAAAGGTATCACCCCGGGAACTGGACATACAAGCAGGAAGGCCAAAAAACCGAGCAATAGAATATTAAACTTGGATACAGCCGGCCATTCGATCCAGTCACTCTTGCGAGGCTTGATCCATTTTTCCATCCACTTGAGAAATGCCATACTTCCACGGTAAATCTTGGATTCTCGGTTTATGGGCAAAGATCGATCTCCAATGAAAGCGGGCAATTGACCGGCGCGTCCGGACATGAGCGACCAGCACATGACCATCATGATCATACCCGCCACCACACTCGTTCCAGGCAGGGAAACCGGCACGACAAATGGCAGACCCAGCCATATGAAAACCAGGTAAATACCACGACCGCCGGTTTTGGAAATCATCCAGTTCACACTGACAGCCTCCCCCTCGGGGAGCCCATCCAACAACTCATCCAGTGTTTTGGAAAGCGGGGTCGGTTTCATGCACGACTACAAACAACTATTCTCATATGTGCCATGCATTCCGGAAAGGGCAAAAAATCACCCATCGGATTCATCATTATTCCCCTGGAGCTGGCTTAGAATCAGGGAACTCATGACCGAAGTAAAAATGATTCCGGCTACAATGATCAGGGAAAGCAAGGTATCCAGGTGATACTTGAAAGCCAAAAGCATTTTGCCACCAATAAAGATCAGGACCAATGCGAGCCCGAACTTAAGATACTCAAAATAGGCCATGGCTCCGGCCAGCAGAAAATACAGTGAGCGAAGCCCCAGGATAGCGAACACATTGGATGTAAAAATGATGAACGGATTACGCGTCACTCCGAAAATAGCGGGAATGGAGTCCACCGCAAAAATCAGATCGGTCGTTTCCACCATCATCAACACCAGCGCCAGCGGTGTCAGAGCGAAATACCCGGGTTTCTTCGTCGTAAAATGCTGACCGTCGTAGTAGTTGGTCACCGGAAAGAATTTTCGCGCCAATTTGATGAACGGATTACGTTCCGGGTGCACCTCCTCTTCCCCGCCCACAGCCATTTTGATGCCCGTGAAAATGAGAAACGCGCCGAGCATGTATAGGATCCAATGAAAGCGGTTTACCAATTCAACTCCCAGCCAGATCATTAAGCCCCGCATGACCATGGCACCCAGAATCCCCCAGAACAACACACGATGCTGAAGGCGGCTCGGGACACCGAAAAAGGTGAAGATCATGGCGATCACAAAGACGTTGTCCATGGAGAGCGCCAGCTCGACGATATATCCCGTTACAAATTCACCAGCCGCCTGGGACCCGTAGAGACGCAGCAGTCCTGCCGCGAACATCATTGCAAGAATGAACCAGCAAATCGTCCACGCAACCGCTTCGCGCATGCGGATCTCACGCGCTTCGCGGTGCAGCAAGCCCAGATCCAGAGCCAGGAAAAAGCAGATGCCAATAATGAATCCGGCCCAATGCCAGGACTGAATGGCTTCTACAGCAAGCATTACATGCGTTCGGTACCCTTAAGCATCTGCAGGAGCAGCAAATTCTTCCGGAACATCGGTGGTCATCAACTTGGGTTTCTGGCCCTTCGTATACCACAAGACCACCGAAGCGGCGATGTAAATACTGGAATAGGTTCCGGTTATGACCCCCACCACAAAGGTAAATGCGAAATCATTGATCACCGATCCACCAAAGATGAACAGTGACAAAGCCGCAATAAGTGTCGTGCCGGAAGTGATGACGGTTCGACTCAGGGTTTCGTTGATGGCCTTGTTCATGACGTCCTTGAAGGATCCCTTCACACCAAGTTTCAGGTCTTCCCGGATACGATCAAAGATGACGATGGTATCATTGATGGAGAAACCGATGATCGTGAGGATAGCCGCCACCATCGGAGCATTGAGTTCCCTTCCACTCAGGAAGAACAAGCCAAGCGTCATCAACACGTCGTGAATGACAGCGATAACCGCACCGATGGCGAAAGAGAATTCATATCTCAATGCGACATAGAAGAGAATCCCGAACAAGGCCAGTGCGAGGGAAACAATGGCAGACTGCGTGATCGCCGCCCCCACTGAACCGCTGACTCGACTGGTTTTTTCCAAGACAAACCCGGCTTCGGGAAATTTCTGCTTCAACATGGTGGTCACCTTCTCACCCACATCGAATGGAACTGTCAAATCCAGCGTTTCACTTCCATCGGCATAATCCCGTTGGTAGGCGATCTGTGTGTCGCCGATGTCCAGATCAGCCACTGCGGTGCGAACCTCCTCGACGGCCACCTTCTGCTCAAACCGATAGGTCATACTGTCACCACCGGAAAAATCCACACCAAAGACACCGCCACCTCTTACGAGACCTGCGCCAACCCCGATAATGATGATGATCCATGAAATGCCGAACCATTGTTTCCAGAGCCGCATGAAGTCAAACTGCTTATTGTGCAGGAAGGCAATCTTGAGCATGTTGACGTTTTTCAACATCCCCTTGGCCAAGGCTCCTTCAAAGATCAGTCGTGTCACGAACAGAGCGGTGAACATACTGGCAATGATACCAATCGTCAGTGTTACACCGAAACCTTTGACCGGGCCTTTACCCATGTTGATCAGGATGATCGACGCAATCAACGTGGTCACGTTGGCATCAAAAATCGTGGAGAAAGCTTTCGAATAACCGGATTCGATGGCCCCTTTGATGGATTTCTTCAGATCCAGTTCTTCACGAATACGTTCAAAGATCAGCACATTTGCATCCACCGCCATACCGACGGTCAGCACGATACCGGCGATACCCGGCAAAGTCAGCGTTGCCCCCATCATGCACAGGACACCCAGCAGGAGGAGTATGTTGAGTAGCAGGGCAAAATTGGCGATCATACCCACCATCATGTAATAAACGAGCATGAATACCACAACAGCAGCCAAACCGATCAAAGAAGCCCGCAGTCCCTTGCTGATGGAATCATGTCCGAGAGTAGGACCGGTGGAGTTTTCTTCCACAATCTTGACGGGTGCTTCGAGAGGATTCTCGAGGACATTCGCCAGCTCAAATGCTTCTCGCATTTCGTAGTCGCCGGTGATCTGACCACGTCCCTGTTCGATCGGGCCACGAATAACTGGAGCCGACTTGAGTTCACCATCCAGAACGATGGCCAACTGTCGTCCGACGTTTTGGCGGGTGATGTCTGCAAACAAGCTGGCACCCTCGGAAGTGAGTGTGAAATCAATTTCAGGTTCACCAGTGAGTGAATTCGGGTAAACACCTGCAGACTCGACATGCTTGCCGGAAAGACCTTGTTCAGGTTTGATCTTTACAAGGTAGTCGATCAGTTGATCAGGCTCGCCCTGATTTTCACCTTTTCTTCTTTCGGTGAGGATTTCGTACCCGGGAACAGGAAAACCACGTGCCAACAACTCGGAACTCTGTGGGTGAACCATGCGGAATTCGAGGAAAGCGGGCCGGGTCAGGATATCGCGAACGGACTGATAATCGAGTTCGGATAAGCCGGGCATTTCGATTTCAATCTCGTTTTCACCACGCGTCTGGAGCACCGGCTCGGCCACACCGAACTTGTCCACACGGCTGCGGAGCACCTCAACAGCCTGCTCCAGCGCAACATCCTTGTTACGATCGGCGGCAAGCGCATTGGTTTCCATTGCGACGGTGAACGAAACACCACCCTGCAAATCGAGACCCAGACGGATTTTACCTGCGGCACGATGCTGCAGCTCGTTCAGCACCACTTTCACTGGTTGAGCTTCATCGGTCGCGATGTTGATTCCCGGAAACAATCCGGTAATATCGTTGGTGCCGATCGCGTCAAACAAGTTGGCATAGGTACGACCAGGGTTCGCCTCTTCCAGCCTGCGGGCTTCGGCAACGACTGTTTCGAGCAAAGTCCGATTCTCATCCGTCACGGTGGCGTCCTGCTCGAATAGATCGATCAAGGGCTTGTTCGTGGGTGGAGTGATTTCAGAGAATGCCCAGGCTGCCAGAAAGATGACCAGCAACCATTTCCAATAATATCCGGGTTTCATTTAGTTTAAAGTATCGAGAAGTGTTTCTTCTTTAAGTATCTGAATTCGATTTTTCCGCCAAAACCTCACTGATGGCTCCCTTGAGCATTTCAAGCTTCGTATCCGCCGACCGAACGGAGACCTTGTTGTCTTTCATCCCAACGATGACACCAATGATGCCACTGTTGGTCGCCACCTTATCGCCAATTTTGAGCTGTTTCAAAAGCTCGTCATGCTCACGGGCCTTCTTCTGCTGCGGACGGATCAGCAGCACATACATGATCAGAAATAAAAAGATGAAGGGAACAAACTGCACCCAGACGGGGCCCGATGGCCCTGCCTGCTGTCCAGTTCCCGTCGCGGTCTGAGCCGCCACCAACCATGTCATAGTATCCAAGAAACTCATCAAAATCGTCACAAATGAGCCGGATACTCTATTAAGAGACCATCGTTTGGCAAGAGAAACGTGCAGAAACGTTCAAACAATTGGGGGTCAGTCCTAACTTTTTACACAAAAACAGCTGCCACTCACCCCTCCTCACCCTAAGTTAATCCTTGACAAAAAATCGAAATCGGTATCATTGCGTGCTTTCACTGCTTGAATCAAAGCGTTAGTGATTAAACGTAATCACTTCATAACCAATAAGATCGTATGCCTAAAAAAGCGAAGGAAGCATTTCCTAAAATCAAAAAAATCCGCTATGAAGGTCCGGAATCCAAAAATCCGTTAGCCTTTAAACACTACAACGAAGACGAAATCATCGAAGGCAAGTCCATGAAGGACCACCTGCGCTTCTCCGTCGTCTATTGGCATACTTTTCGCAACCCTTTGGCTGATCCATTCGGCGTTGGGACCGCACTGCGCCCCTGGGATGATGGAACAGATTCCGTCAGCAACGCACAAAACCGGGCACGCGTGGCGTTTGAGTTCATGGAAAAACTTGGCGCACCCTATTACGCTTTCCATGACCGTGACGTCGCCCCCGAAGGCAACAACCTGAAGGCCAGCAATAAGAACCTGGACGCCGTTGCAGCCGTTCTCAAAGAAGAACAACAACGCACGGGTATCAAACTACTCTGGGGCACCGCCTGCCTTTTCGCTCATCCACGTTATATGCACGGCGCTGCCACGAGCTGTAATGCCGATGTGTTTGCCTACGCAGCCGCTCAGGTAAAGAAAGCAATGGAAGTCACCAAAAGCCTTGGCGGTGAAGGTTATACTTTCTGGGGCGGTCGCGAGGGTTATTCCACTCTCTGGAATACCAACCTGAAGCGTGAAATGGACCACCTGGCCGCATTCCTCCAAATGGCGGTCGACCATAAAAAGAAGATAGGATTCAAGGGGCAGTTCTATATCGAACCCAAACCAAAAGAACCCACCAAGCATCAGTATGATTCGGACGCCGCAGCGTGTCTGAATTTCCTGCGTCAGTACAACCTGTTGGATCACTTTAAGTTAAATCTTGAAACCAATCATGCCACCTTGGCCGGACACACCATGCAGCATGAAATGGAAGTCGCAGTGGCATCAGGTGCACTGGGAAGCATCGACGCCAACACCGGTGACGTCATGCTGGGTTGGGATACGGATCAATTCCCGACCGACATCTACCTGACCACCCAATGCATGCTCTCCATCCTGAATAATGGCGGACTGGCTCCTGGTGGTGTGAATTTTGACGCCAAAGTTCGTCGTGAAAGCTTCGAACCGGTCGATCTCTTTCATGCCCACATCGGCGGCATGGACGCCTTTGCCCGCGGCTTGAAGATTGCTGCGGCCATCCGTGCCGACGGTCGTTTGAATGATTTTGTGGAGAATCGCTACAGCTCATGGGATTCCGGCATCGGCGCAACCATCGAAGCCGGCAAATCCAGTTTCAAGGATCTGGAAAAATACATCCTCAAGAAGAGTCGCATTGCCAAAAATGAAAGTGGCCGTCAGGAATACCTCGAGAATTTGATCAACGAATTCATCTGATACTGCTTATTCGATCATTTCTTTCCAAAAAAGCCGCTCCGGATCGCTTGGAGCGGCTTTTTTCTTTTTGTGCTTCCATCACCCATTTGATGGAATTGAAATAATTCGCTTGTTTTTGATGTCGCTTTGGCTACGAAATGCTCTCCATGAAATCAGCATACGAACTAGCCATGGAGCGGTTGAACAAGGAAAACCCGATCACCCAGTTAACCGAAGAGCAAAAGGCCAAACTCGGCGAACTGGACTCCAAGTATGCAGCCAAAATCGCGGAGAAAGAAATTTTCCTCAAGGGCGAAGTGAATAAGGCACTTCAGGCCGGCGACATGCACGCCTACGAATCACTGAATCGCCAGATTGCGACCGAACGCAAGGCGCTTGAATCCGAGCGGGACGAAAAGAAAGAACGCGTGCGGGATGGCAAGGAGTAGGACGATATATTCTCACCACGAAGGCTTTATGTATGGTAGGGATGCGCTGCTGCGCGTCCGCTACTGTGTCTGTTCATCGCTTCAAATCCTTCGAACCCCACAACGCGCTCATGGACCCGCGGCAGCGGTTCCCTACCATTTCAACTATCCATCCAAATTGGAATGGCTTATTCCAAAAACTCACCCGGGCATCAGTTGGCCAGAGTGGATATGAAATAACCGGCCACGACAGCCGATCCGATCACCCCAGCCACATTGGGCCCCATGGCGTGCATCAAAAGGTAGTTGCCCGGGTCATATTTCTGTCCTTCCACATGCGAAACACGAGCCGCCATTGGCACGGCCGATACCCCAGCTGATCCAATCAACGGATTAATGGGGTTAGCCCTGCTGAAAAGATTCATCACCTTGGCCATCAGGACCCCCCCGGCGGTGGAGATGGAAAAAGCAATCACACCCAGAACAATGATCTTGATGGTTTCCCATTGAAGGAATTGCTCACCCCTCATCGTAATACCCACGCTGACACCGAGGAAAATGGTAACGATGTTGATGATTTCATTTTGAGCGGCTTTGAGAAGTCGATCCGTCACTCCGCATTCGCGGATAAAATTACCGAGCATCAACATCACAATCAGCGGTGACGCATCCGGAACAAGCATGACACAAACAATGGTCACAACGATGGAAAAGGCGATTTTTTCCAAACGAGAGACTTTCCTCAGAGATTTCATGCGTATTTTTCGTTCATTCGCCGTCGTCAGGAGTTTCATGATCGGCGGTTGTATCAAGGGCACCAACGCCATGTAACTGTAGGCAGCCACGGCGATGGGTCCCAACAACTCAGGCGCCAGCTTGTTGCTGGTAAAAATGGCGGTCGGACCGTCTGCACCGCCAATGATTCCAATGGATGCAGACTGGAGCGTACTGAACCCCAGAAAAGAGGCCCCCAGAAAGGTAAAAAAGACCCCCAATTGAGCTGCTGCCCCCAGGAGCAAGGTACGCGGATTGGCAATCAGAGGGCCGAAATCTGTCAGGGCCCCCACTCCAAGAAAGATCAATGGGGGGAATAACTCCAGCTTGACCCCCTGGGTGATCAGATCGAAAAGGCCGCCTTCAATTTTATGTATATGATATTTACTGACACCCGCCCCCCCTTCAACAGTTTCGACGGTGGCTTCCATGTGAATGGCTCCGGATTGAATAGAACCATCAGCCTGTTGTTGAAAGCTGATGATCCCCCGGGTGGGTAAATTCGCCACCAAGGCACCGAAAGCAATGGGAACCAACAACAAGGGTTCGAATTTCTTATAGATCGCGAAATAAAACAACACCAGCACCACAGCCCACATCACCATCATCTGCCAGGAAATCAAGCTGAAACCCGTAAGCTGCAAAAAACTTGTAATACTTTCTATCATAACGACATGTATTCTGTCATAAAAATTGTTTCATCGCAGATCAATCAACACTCCAATGTGGCGAGAGACTGGCCTTCTTCAACGTTATCTCCCGGCTGAACCAGAATACCGGTGAGTGTGCCTGAGCCGGGTGAGTAAACGTGGGTGTTCATCTTCATGGCTTCCAGCACCATGAGTTCGTCTCCATCCTTCACCTGCTGCCCGATCTGGACCCCGATGCTGACTACCTTGCCAGCCAACGGGCTTGGCACATCCTCACCACCGCCGGCAACCGGAGCGGGGACGGAAGGAGCAGGAGCTGTGGAAGCCCCGGATGCGGGGACCGCCTCAGCATCCCCCAACAACTCCACGGTAACGTCATATGATTTTCCCTCGACGGTGACTCTTAATTTCTTCATATGCTGGAAGGTTTGAAATGCGGTTTATGGCAAATGGTAAAGTTAGCACTTGGGTGGGGTTTTGGATTCCTCAACCGAAACAATTTTGAATGGCCCCTGAATGACCGTATGTAGAGCGGCACCAACGACAGCCATCAATTCAGGCGTCACTTGCATGGTTGATGCAGGTGACTCTGCGGGGGCCTTTGAAGCAACAGACGGCTTTGGAGAGTTTTCCGGTACAGGATCTTTCAAATTGAGGATCCGGAACAGTTTCCCCATGACGAACACCGCCAGCCAAAGCGAGCACAGCACGGAAAGAACAATGATAAAACCGGTTAATTGATAGACCAACAGGTCGCCGAATGATCCGTCGCCAGTCACTGAAGCTGCTTGAGCAAATTGAATGAACATGATGCTTCTTCTTAGAATTACGCCCCGTACCGAAAACCAATATGGGTTTCGCAGGAAAGGCAAAGCAATCGAAAAGTACCCAATGCCTGATATTGTCCTCATTTGCAGCAAGAAAGGTGGCCTAATGGACAAGTTGAGAAAAATGAAACCGAACACAACCAATGGTGTATGAGTCTAAAAGAAGGTTTCATCATGCATACCCCAACATCCAAACGTCCTGGTTTCACTCTGATTGAACTCCTGGTGGTAGTCGCCATCATCGGCATCCTGGCCGGACTCCTCATGCCCGCTCTATCCTCCGCCAAACACAAAGCCAATCGCATTAAATGCGTCAATAATATGCGTCAACTCGCCATGGCCCTGACCATGTATGCGGACGACTTCGACAATGAATGCCCGCCTGTCACCCGGATTTTTCAGAGCAACTGGATGTTTAAACTCCAACCTTACTACATTGATCGCAAACTATTGAAATGCCCAGCCGACAAGTTCATGTCGGATCGCAGCTACCTGATCAACGGCTGGAATGACTATTTCCGCATGACTCTGAACAAGGAAAACTTCATGAATTTCACCAATGGTCTCTGGCCTCATGGCATGAAAATGACCGCTATTCCACATCCTTCGGAAACCATCATTTTTGGGGAAAAAGCGAGTGACTCCCCGCATGTGCACATGGATTTTTATCAAGGAAGAGGCAACGACATCGAAGAAGTCGAACAATATCGCCACCGCACAGGCGGTAACCGGAATTCGGGAGATTCCAACTATGCATTTGCCGACGGGAGCGTGCGCATGCTCAAGAAAGGCGAATCCGTCGCACCCGTCAATTTGTGGGCAGTGATGGATTTCTGGCGCCACGAACCGTTGCCCGAAGGAAACCAACCTTGATTTCCACCTCTTTTTTGCTGATATTTTTTTATGCAACCCATTGATCCCGCCAAGCATCCGATACCTTTTATTTCAAATGTCAACGGTTTGCTCATTTTGATCGTTTGTCTGGTGTTCGTTGGCGAAAGGCAATCTCTCGGGCAAAACGTGGTGATCAATGAGGTGATGTACCATCCCCCACTCGCCCGGGATGACCTCCAATACGTGGAGTTGATGAGCACGCTGGAGGACGAAGCTCTGGATTTGGAAGGATGGCGTTTGAAAGGAGGAATCGATTATACCTTTCCAAAGGGAAGTCACATCCAACCCAAATCCTTCCTGGTCATCGCGGCATCCGTTCCCGCCTTCACCCGGCACTACAACCTGCCCGCCATGGGACCATTCGGGAAGCAACTCTCACACAATGGCGAACGCATCACTTTGGTCAACGATGCCGGACAGGTGATCGACGAACTCAAATATTCCGACAAAGCCCCCTGGCCAAAAAGTCCGGATGGATACGGGGCGTCCTTGGAACGTATCCAGCCCAAACTGACTGTGGAAGGTCACCGAAACTGGGCCGCATCCAATCTGCCCGACCTCACAACAGCCACCGGAACGCCGGGTCGCCCCAATGATCGACTCCAGCCCTCCCTGCCTGCGGAAGTCAATCAGGTCGTTCACGAACCGGAACATCCCGTCACCGGCCGGGCCATCCAAGTCAAGGCTGCCATTCATGATGACAACGGTGTCGAAAGTGTTTCCCTGGTGTTTCAAGTGTTGGACGAATCCAACTTGAACCCCAAGCAGGTCGTCCCGATGAACGCCATGGAGGGTGATGAATTGAACGGGATCTATCAGTCGACCCTGAACGGATTTAAAACCGACCAACTCATCCGATACCGCATCCATGTCAAAAACTCCCAGAACGCGGTGACCATATATCCGGCACCGGAATCGCTCAAACCGGCATTTTCATTTTACGTCAGTGATTATCATGCAGACAGCCTGATTCCCCATGTGATGATCATGAACGCGTCGGGCACCGAACAAGCCAAACACAAATACGACATCCGTGCCAGTGCCATCGTTCCCGAGCCTTCACGCGGCAACAGCACGTTTGTGTTCTTTCCGGTCGGGAGCGAAGTTCCCGAGGTCCGGGACTTCGTGCGTGTCAGTCGAAGAAGCGGTGGTTTCAAAATACGATTTCAAAGCCGGGAACCGTTTCAGGAAATGACCACCATCAATTTGCTCGATGAAGGCAAGCCGAGGTTTGCCCTTTCCGAATACCTCAGCTTCGAACTTTACCGCATGGCAGGTGTCCCCGCCCCCCGATCCGGTCATTACCGGCTACGCATGGACGGTCGATGGATGGGCTACCAACTCATGGTGGAGCAGGTCAACAAAGCCTTTCTGAGGAACAATGAACGCAACGACGAAGGCAATCTTTACAAGCTGCTTTGGTATGGAAGAAACTTCATCCAGCAACACGAGAAAAAAACCAACCTCGACACAGGTCATGACGACATCATCAAATTGTCCCAGGCGTTGGGGCGATTGAACGGGGATCAGGAATGGCGCTACATCCAACAGCACTTCAACGTGGAGGAATTCGCTGCTTATTATGCGGTGAGCCAATGCATTTCCAACTGGGACGGTTTTTTCAACAACTACTTTGTTTATCACGACACCGGCAACACCGGAAAATGGGAAATGTATCCATGGGACATGGACAAAACCTGGGGAGATTACGACGGCGCTTCCAACGATTATGATTGGTACAAAATGCCGTTGAGTTTCGGCATGGAAGGTGACCGGCCTGGTGGCGGTCTATTTCGCAGAAGCTATGGTCCATTTGGGGGGCAAGGCTGGTGGCGTCCCCCCGGGCATCTCTCGGGACCGTTGCTGGCGAATCCCGGTTTTCGTCAATTGTTCCTCAAGAAGTTGAAAGAACTCCTGGACCATACCTTCACCCCGGAAAAAATGTTTCCGGTGATCGATGCGCTGGAAGAACGATTAAAACCAGAGGTGGCCTTCAAAACAGCCAACAGCTCCCGGGCGACCGATCAATTGGAACACGACATCGAAACCTTTCGAAACCAGGTGCGACACCGGCGCGCCTGGCTGCTGGATAACCTGTGAACCATGGAACCGGAAGATCCCATCGAAATCCCCATCAACGGTGAACTCGACCTCCACACCTTTCGCCCCAACGAAATCGGTGACCTGGTTCCCGACTATCTGGAAGCCTGCCGCGAACGAGGCATCCTGAGCGTGAGGGTCATCCACGGCAAAGGCACCGGAACCCTGCGCAAAGGGGTGCATGCCATCCTGGACAAACTGCATTACGTCACCGGCTACAGAGGAGCCCCCGAGTGGAACGGCGGATGGGGCGCCACCATCGTCGACCTGCAACGATTGGATCAAAAGTAATCAAAGGAAAATAGAGGTGAAACCACGTTTCAATGAATAAGCAGGAGGGACGAGTTCCACCTCGTGCCCATACTTTTTCCTCATATCCTGCCTGAACAACAGAGGCGGAACGTGGGTAGCCCGAGGTATTCGAATTGCCACAGCACTTCCATTGCAGCTTGATAAGAGTTTGAATGCACCAAGGTTTGAAGTGGGTTCAAGACGGCGCTTGCCTCTCCATTTTCTAAAAATTTGCACGCCGCCGTTCGTAAACATGAATGGCGGTTTTGCCTTGATTTCCAAAGTAGGGAAGTGACTATGTTGTGCCATGAAGCTGATCTCCCGTATTCAAACGATCGCGCTCGCGTGCCTTTGCACAGTCTGTTTGTGGCAAGCTCCGAAAAACCAGGCTGCCAGTTCATGGAACCGGTTCAGAGGCCCTAACGGCAATGGCATCGCTGAAACATCCGTCAAATTAAGTCAGCTTACCCTGAAAGATACCGTATGGAAAATCGACCTCCCCGGTGAAGGACACTCTTCTCCCGTCCTCTGGGATGACACCATCTTCCTGACCAGCATGAGCAAAGACACCGGCGTATTCCATATCCTTGCGATCAATGCTGCCAACGGCAACATCCTGTGGACGCGGGATATTGACTATGAAACCTTCAAGAAACACGATTTCAACAGCTTCGCCTCTCCCAGCGTCACCTTGGATGCCGACCGTGTATATGTGCTTTGGGCCACCCCCGATCATTTCTACGCAGCAGCATTGGACCACGCTGGCGAATGGTTGTGGAAAGAAGATCTCGGTCCCTTCAAAAGCCAGCACGGCGTCGGCGTGTCACCCATCCTTTACAAAAACAAACTGATCGTCGCCAACGACCAAATAGGAGCAAGTTTCATGACGGCTTTGGACATCGCAAGCGGCAGCCGTGTCTGGACCCAGAACCGCAAAAGCGGCAAAGCTGCCTACTCCACTCCCTGCATCTATACGGATTCAACCGGCCATGACCAACTGATCTGTAACAGCGAAGCAGAAGGCATCAGCGCACTAAATCCAGACACAGGATCGGTCTTGTGGACCTACGGCAAGGCCTTTGACAAACGAAGCTGCAGCTCGCCAATCGTGGCGGGAGGCAAAATCTTTGGTTCTTGCGGTAGTGGTGGAGGCGGCAATTTCGTGGTCGCCATCGAACCGCCATCCGGCACGACATCCTCCGAACCCAAACTGGCCTACGAACTGCGTCGACAAGCCAACTACGTGCCCACCCCCATTGCGGTGGGAGATCTGGCTTTTTTCTGGAGTGACACAGGCTTCGTCTCCTGCGTCGACCCTGCATCCGGGCAAGTGCATTACCAAAACCGAGTCCGCAGCCGCTATTTCGGATCACCGGTTGCGGTTGGCAACGAGGTAGCCTGCCTCTCGACTACTGGCGAACTCGTTGTGATACCCGCAGACAAGGAATTCAAAATTCTCAACAGAATCGAACTCGAGGCAACCACTCACACCACACCTGCCTTCGATTCGGAAGCAATGTATGTGAGAACCATCTCTCAACTGTATAAATTCAAGAACTGAACTCACCTGCATCGGAATAGGGAACATGACTCCACCCCATTCACCCGCATGGCAACGAGCCCTGTTCGAAGCACCGCTGCTGGATGTGCATGAACACCACATCCCATCCGTCTTTCTTTCCGACCAGGTCAATTTACTGACACTGTTTCAACAAAGCTACGCCGGCTGGACCGTTGAACGTCCCTACCCGCTCCCTTCGGAAAACAGAGAGGAGCCTCCGATGGAATCCGCGTTGACTCCGGTGGATTGGAGCGCGTTGACTCCTTATCTGGAAGAAAGAAGATCAAACCATTTTGTCCGCAACCTTGTGTCCGGAATACTACATGTGCACGGTGATCCGGATTGGACAGATATTGACCGCGACAATTGGGAAGCTCTCAATGACCGAATTCTCCAAAGCCGCAAACAGCCCGGTTTTCAAACAAACACACTGAAACAAGCAGGTGTCGAGCGCGTCATTACCGACGACTACACCAACCCCCTGCTAGTCGCGAAAGACGCGTTGGGCGAATCATACCAATCGGTCATGCGCATCAACGCCTTCGCCTGTGGATGGCATCCGGAAGCACGCGATCACAACGGCAATTCGGCGGCAAAACTCTTGAAACAAGCAGGGATGGAACCCGACACATTCGAGGAATACATCGAAGCCCTGACAGTGCTGGCGAGACAAATGGAATCACGAGGACAGGTCGCCTTCAAAAATGCCCTGGCTTACGATCGAACCATTGCCTTTGAAGCACCCGATGCGCAACTTGCCAAACAAGCCTGGGGAAAAACCAATCCAAAGGAAGCGGAACGGCTGGCATTCGGAGATTACATAGTGGATCACATTTGCAAACTGGCAGCCGAAATGAACATCCCCGTGCAAACACACTTGGGCACCGGTATCATACGCGACTCCCATCCCATGAACATCGCCGGGCTCATCGAACGACATCCCCGGACCCGGTTCCTGCTCATGCATCTGGCCTATCCCTGGAGTCGGGATTTATTGGGACTCGCCTTTGTCTATCGTAACATCTGGATCGATCTCACCTGGTCATGGTTGCTCAGCCCGACCCACTTCAAATCCGCCTTCCACGAAGCCATCGAGATCCTGTCCGACGAAGGCCGCATGATGCTGGGCGGCGACAACTGGCATGTGGAAGAAACCTGCGGAACACTCCGAACCTTCCGTCGATTGATGATCGAAACATTCGAAGAAAAAATATCTTCCGGCTACTTCACAGAAAAAGAAGCCCTACGCCTCGGAAATCGCATCCTCCACTCTAACGCCCGGCAATTCTTCAAATTGAAGTGAGAAGAGTGATATTGAACCGCAGATGTAGCAGATGAACGCAGATGCACCGCAACGGTAGGGACGCGCTGCCGCGCGTCCGGTGGCGTGTCCATACAACCCAATAACAACACCCAAAGCCCACCTTACTCGCACCCCATTACCCCAAAAAACAAACGTCAGCAAACCCTTATATCTGCGAAAATCTGCGCCATCTGCGATTCAAAAAACAACCGCCAATCACTGAACAAGAGCATACTGCTTCAAATACTTGAAAGCCACTTCCCAATCCCGATGCATCGGGGCAATTAAACAAATCTCCTCCCCGGTGTCCGGATCTGGAAACCGCAGTTGCTCAAGGTGAATCGCCGCACGATCCATAAGAGGTTTTTCCGGACGATCCTTTTTGAACCGATAATTACGTTTGAGTTCCGAAAGCATCAATACGTCCCCACCATAAGAAGCATCCGCCACAACAGGGTGTTTGCGGCAAGCCAAATGCGCCCTCACCTGATGATGCCGCTCAGTAACCGGTTTGCATCGCAGCAGCGTATAAGCCTTTAAACGTTCAATGGTCTCACACTGGGTGAGAGATTTCTTCCCTGTTTTATCAGCCTTCATCAACCACTGTTGAAAAGGATGGGCAGCCAGTTTCAGATCAATTTCAAACACATCTTCCTCAGGACTACCATGGATCAACGCTTGATAAATGCGATTCGGTTGTTCGGAATGAAAAACATTCTTCAACTTTTCTGCGGCAGTCTCATTCTTGGCCCATAGACTGGCACCCGTGGTCTCAAAATCCAAGGTATGCACCGGAGTTAACCAGGTGATCCCCCGCTCCTTGATCCAACCAGCTTCACGAGTCAGGTCATTCTCCACGATTCCGGTCATATGAGGACGATCCTGATGGTAATGATCATACTCCGTCCCCAGATGCGTATGCTTGTTAAAACAAATCCAACTCGAAGACTCGGCGATCACCTCCGTCTTCCAGGACTGCTCATGTGCATGCGATGTCAAATGAATATAAGTTTTATCTCTGTCCGCCATTCCGGCACCAAGCTTGCCTGTGCCACCCTGCGGAAGCAAGTCTTGGCTCATTCAACCAAAGCACAAACTACATGGAGGGAACACATGCAAGTCCCTTCAGCCAGGCGTATGATTGATAGCTCCCAATGACAACATGTTCCGCCAGCAGAGCTGTAATTGTGCAACTTGAGCCACGACCCCTATGGCCCGTTAACATTTGCGACCGGATCGGTGTGAAACATTGACTTCAAAAACAAGGGTGCATCTCCGTCATATAAATCTGCCCGAAGGGGCAGCGCAGCCCGACCTTCAGCAGCCAAGGATGCAAGAGGCCCTATCGAATATGCTGCCATCATACCTGACGCTGCTACTATTGAAACTGACCCGCAGCATGTGTCACACTTAACATCATGCCAATCTGGGTATGACTCGTGGAATTCTCCACATCTTGTATCCATGATCTTTTAATGCAAGCTGTCACTGCCTGAACTTGTCGATCATCTATTTCGTTCCCGTGACTGCCGGGGATCAGGACTTTCTTTGACGTCTTTTCTTCGGAGGCGTAGGATGCGGGGGACATGAATCCTACCCCCCGAGTTGAAACCCCATCTACCAAAACGATCCGGCAGGACATCCTGGTGATCGGGGGTGGAGCGGCGGGGTTTTTTGGAGCCATCACCGCTGCAGAATCAAATCCAGGGCTCAAAGTAACCATTCTGGAGAAGGGTAGAGAAGTGTTGTCAAAGGTTCGGATCTCCGGAGGGGGTCGGTGCAATGTCACGCATGCCTGCTTCGATCCCGTCGAGTTGGTCAAGCATTACCCTCGCGGCCACCGGGAATTGCTTGGGCCATTTTATCGATGGCAGCCATCGAACACGGTGACATGGTTCGAATCCAGAGGGGTTCCCTTGAAGGCCGAAGCCGACGGACGGATGTTTCCCATTTCTGATCAATCTTCCAGTATTGTTGAATGCCTTTTGAATGAAGCCAGGTCCGCGGGTGTTTCCATCAGGACGAATCAGGCTGTTGCCCAAATCAAGCACCATGAATCCGAAGGGTTTGAAGTCAATACTCAGGACGGACATATTTATCACGCACAAAAGATTCTGTGGGCAACGGGTGGCCTCAAACCGGGTCCGGCAATGAAATTGTTGTCGCAGTGGGGCCATCACATGGTGGATCCCATTCCATCGCTGTTCACATTTCAAATAAAGCATCCATTGATCGAAGGATTGCCGGGGTTGAGTGTGGACGAAGCGGAGGCTTCGTTGTGTGGAACCAGGATCAGGTGTCGAGGCCCCTTGCTGGTGACACATTGGGGGTTGAGCGGACCGGCCATATTGCGGCTCTCTGCCTGGGGCGCCCGGGAAATCCATCAGGCTCAGGAGTCTTTCGACTGTGATATTGATTGGATTCCAAATGTGAAGGATGCGGGTTTCGGTTTGGAATCCATGATGAAACAGCATCCCAACAAACAACTTCACACTCTCTCGCCGTTCGACCTGCCGAAAAGGTTGTGGCAAAGAATACTGGATATTTTGGGATTTAAGCTGGGAATGACCTGGCGTCAGCTCAACAGCAAACAAGTCAGGTTGTTGACCGAATCACTCAAAAGAACAACATTCCATGTCTCAGGCAAAAGCCGCAACAAAGAGGAGTTTGTCACTTGCGGCGGGGTTGATTTGAAGGAGGTTCAGTTCAAGACCATGGAAAGCAAAAAGCTGCCGGGACTTCATTTTGCGGGGGAGGTTCTGGACATTGATGCCGAGACGGGTGGTTTTAATTTTCAAGCTGCCTGGACCACCGGATACCTGGCCGGAAAAGCCATGGCTGAATCAGCCTGGTAGAATCTGGCGCCTGCGTGGATCCCCGACGCGTCACCTTGTGGTTTTCATAAGCTCGTTTGCTCATCGTTTTGGGAAGCCAACGGTGTTCGATCACCCCACATCCGCACAGCGGGCGGACCGGGATCCCGAGATCATCGGGAATCTACCTGTGGCTGTCACGGCTTCAGGAAATGTTTGAAGAAGGCCGCCAACTGATCGTTGGATTCCGGGGTTGGACCGTGTCCGTCACGCAAGGTCATGAATACACGATCCTGTTTGCCCAGTATTTGGTTGACCTGCACGAGGTGATGCAATCCGTGCCAACGCTCGACCTTGTCTTCACTTCCACCGGATACCAGAAACGGGCGGGGAGCAATCAAAGCATGGATCTCATGCAGGTCCATTCCGCGTTCGATCATGGTTTTGTAAGCGCCGGTGCGTGGGTTGTCTTTTGTCGGGACTCCTGCTTTGGGGCGTCGCATATTGGGATCGAGCCCAAGATACCAGGGTTCCCAATAGTTCACATTGGGACGTGTTTCATCGAACATGATGCCTGGATCACTGACGGCCACCGCTGCAAATCGATCCCAAAGTGCAGCGGCAAACATGGCCCATTTCCCGCCGTAACTGTGACCGGTCACCCCGATCCGTTCCGGATCCAGCTTCGGGTGCTTGGCCATGGCATGCCATGCGTTGGCCGCGACGTAGGCGTGGAAGGAGAGTGGTTGGCAGCTTGCCTTGCCGATGTCCGGTTTCCAGGCGTTTCCTCCGGGGGTACCGATATTCAGTGTGGCGATGCCTTCGCGGACAAGCAGTCTTCCAAAATCACGTCCGGGTTTGTCAGCCTTGAGTCCTATGCTGGTTTCAGGATCATAAAACACTACCAGCACGGAGGGAAACGGTCCATCGCCTTCCGGCAGTAGCAACCACCCGGCGGCTTTTTGGTTCGGAGCAATGTCGAGATGGATGCGTTGTTCGAGATATCCATCCTTAACCCGCACTTCGCCCAGTTCCAGGGATCCCTCGCTGAGCAACGGTGGCCATGGGCCCATCAACTGCATCCAGTTGTCGCGAATTTCCTTTCGGCGCTCGGTCCACTCTTCCTTATCTTGAACCTTTGTACCGTTTTCAATCTCAAGGGGACTGGGATATTTCGTGTTTTCCACCTTGAAGGAGGCAGGAGGGCCTGCGAATGGCCTCAACAACTCAGGTACGTCCTCCGCACCAAGTGGTGAAAATTCCATGCAGACGAGCACCGCAACCAGAAAGAAACATTTGGATATGCTACAACGCTTCATGTTTCTTTCTGGTCATGATCAGTCTGTTGAAAATGCTTCCCAGGTTCGAGCCATCGAACCGAAGCGAACAAACTAGGACGACAACAAGGCCGACGAATCTCCGTCCAAATACAAGGTGGCTTGCGGTTGACGTCTCAACGCTGAGGCTGGACATGCCGTGCCGATTTCACCTTCCAAGGCTGCCTGAATGGCTTTGGCCTTGCGGGTTTCCGGGCTGAGACAAATCATTTTTTGAGCAGAACAGAGCGCGGGAATGGTCAGGGTGAAGGCATAAGGCGGAACGGCTTCAAGACTAGGAAAATGACCTTCGTTGACCTGTTGTATTTTGCAGGCGTCGTCCAATTTGACCAATTTCACGAAATGTGGGTCATCGAGATCCGCCACGGGCGGGTCATTGAAAGCAATGTGTCCGTTCTCGCCGACACCGAGACAACATAAATCTATTGGTCCTTCTTTCAACAAACCTGAGTAGCGATCACACTCATTCAGAGGAAGTGGCGCGTCTCCCTCGAGGTAATGAAAGTGCTGAGGATTCACCAGGCTTTCCACCCGCTCTTTCATGTAGAGCCGGAAGCTCGCTTTGTGAGTGGCCGATATGCCAAGATATTCATCCATGTGGAACAAGGTGACCTTCGACCAGTCGACACCCCCGAGGTCGATCAAGGTTTTTAAAAACTGGATCTGGGAGTTACCGGTGGCGAGGATGGCTCGCACGGCTCCGTTGGATTCGATGCGTTCGATCAGGTACTCGCGCACCGTGTGCGCGGCATTGAGAGCCATTTCTGGCTGTGACGCAAATACTTCGATGTTCAAATCGTCCTTCTTGAAACAACGCGTGGGTTGTGGAACACTTGATTGCATGTTGTCCATGTGTTAATTTTTATCACCAAATTGGAAAAGAGGAGGCTAGGAAATATAATGATGCCGAGCAAGAAATTAACGAGAGCCACGCCCTTTCGACTTCAGGGGCTCTGCTTGTTGGTTTTCATTACCAACTTTTCCTTGTCGGCCGTCATCTTCGTCAACACGGGAGATCCCGACCACAACACCACGCCTCCATCCAACCCAGCCGAAGCCAAGGCCTGGCATCTTCAGGGAACCTGGAAAACCTGTCAGGGAACCCCTATCGCGCCCCAATGGTTTTTGACCGCCAAACACATTGGCGGATTTGTCGGCGATGTGTTTACCTTTCAGGGTAAATCCTACACAGCCGTGGCACGTGTATTGGATCCGGAAACCGACCTCGCCTTGTGGGGGGTTTCGGAACCATTTCCAGCATTCGCGGAAATTTATCAGCGCAAAGACGAAATAGGAAAAAGACTGCTGATCTTTGGGCGTGGCGAACAGCGTGGCGAACCCGTGCTGCTCGGATCGGAAGTGCGTGGCTGGCGTCAGGGTCAAGGTGGCGGATTCATGCGTTGGGGTGAAAACATCGTGGATCAAATCGCGGGAGTCGAGGATACGGAACCCAGAAAACTCGGTGAACTCATCGGGGCGACATTCGACCGCAACGGACTCCCCAGCGAAGCGGGCCTGGCTTCATGCGATTCCGGAGGCGGCATGTTTTTGAGACAAGGCAATGTCTGGAAATTGGCCGCCGTGAACTTCGGAGCCGGTGGAAAGTTCAAGAAAACGGAGGACGATGAAGCATTCTTCGCAAACATGCTGGATGTGGGAGGGTTCTTCTTCCAAAAAAGTGAAGATAGCCAGCAGGAAGAGTTCTTCGAGTTCTTTGAGGATCAGGATGAGGATATCCCAACGAACATCTGGGGAACCCGCCTTTCCTACCGATTCGACTGGATTAAAGAAACCATCGAGGCCTTGCCCAACCCGGTTCAAACCATTCACCTGGAAACTTCCGAAGCCATTAACGGCCCTTTCTCGGAATCCAGCGACTGGACACTGATACAAAACCCATTGGCCATCAAAGCCTTTAAACCAAAAACGGCACAGTTTTATCGCATCAAGGCATCCGTTTCCCTGAACATGCTTACGCCCAGATTGATTACCAATGACCTGTTGATTCCGTTCACGGGAGAACCCGTTGCGAATCCCAACAACTGAAGTGTAATCTTTGACAAGATGCGCGCATGCGATCAGTTTTTCCTAAAGCATAATTATCCGTCAAATACATGAAAACAATTCAACATCTCATTCTCCCGTGGATGGTTTTGTCTGGCTGGCTGGTTCCGCTAGGGGCCGGTCTTGCCGCTGAAAAACCACTCTCCTTCAGCTCTGACATACGCCCGTTGATTTCCAAATACTGCGTCAGCTGCCACGGCCCCGACAAAGCGCAACGTGAAGCCGATCTACGACTCGACACGCGGGAAGGGTCTTATGCCGACCTGGGTGGATATTCGGCCATCGTCTCGGGGAAACCGGATGAAAGTGAGTTTTATCGCCGCCTGATCACCACTGATAAGGACGATCTGATGCCGCCGCCCGATACCAAGAATCCCCTTTCACCCGAGGATCTGGCAACCTTCCGCCGCTGGATTTCCGAAGGAGGGGCTTATGAAGATCATTGGGCTTTTGCACCTCCTGTGCGCACAAACGTCCCCGAAGCAGGCAATGAAAAATGGGGGAAAAATCCGATCGATGCTTTCATCATGGAAAAGCTCAACGAACAGGGATTGGAACCCCAAACTGAAGCTTTCCCTGAAACGTTGGTCCGACGCGCCTACCTGACATTGACCGGACTGCCCCCGAGCCCCGGAGAAGTGGAAGCCTTCCTGAAGGACACATCGGCTGACGCATATGAGGCATTGGTTGATCGCCTTTTGAAATCAAAGAAATACGGAGAACACCGCGCCCGTTTCTGGCTGGATGCAGCCCGATACGGCGACACACATGGTCTGCACCTGGACAACGAACGCGCCATCTGGCCCTACCGTGATTGGGTGGTCGAGGCTTTGAACGATAACATGCCGTTCGATCAATTCACCATCGAACAACTCGCCGGCGATCTCCTGCCCGAACCGAATCTGGATCAACTGGTGGCCACCGGTTTCAACCGCTGCAATGTCACCACAAGCGAAGGCGGCGCCATCGCGCAAGAATTCGCAGTACGCTACGGCATCGACCGGATCAGCACTTTAGGCACCGTCTGGATGGGTTTGACCACCGGTTGCAGTCAATGTCACGACCATAAATTCGATCCCATCACTCAAAAGGATTTTTACCAGTTGTTCGCCTTCTACAATAACCTTGATGAAAACGCGATGGACAGAAATGCTTTCATCTACCCACCCACCGTCCAACTGAAAACGGACGAAGACCGGGCAAAACTCGCCGCATTTGATCGTCAGATCGAACAACTCGACAAAGCCATCAAAGTGTCGCTGGCCGCCGTGGATTACCAGGACGAAGGCAAAAACAAGACTTCGCTGGCTCGAAAAGATTTCGTC
>JAQCFT010000420.1 GCA_027619545.1 Verrucomicrobiota bacterium
CGAGATGAGTGATCCCGGGAGTGCCACCGATTCGATTGTGGAAACATTGGACCTTTTTCCGACGCTCTGTGATCTCACCGGAGTGTCGATTCCGGATTTTGCACATGGTGTGTCCCTGGTTCCCATGTTGGAAGATCCGGCGCATGGCGGGCATCCTGCCATTTCCTATACAGGGAACGCTCAAACGATTCGAACCGACACTCATCGGATGATCCTGCACAAGGATGGTTTCGTAGAGCTATATGATCACCGAACACCAGATGGCGAGACGCGGAATGTGGCAGGTGAACACCTTGGGTTGGTTGGCAATCTGACCATTCAGTTGCAACAAAGATTGAAATTGAATTGAAGGAATAGATCTCTTGCCTATTCCCTCTCAATCATATGGCCGGACCAAGACAACATGGATGGCAGGAAAGGCATGGATTTACTTTGATAGAACTATTGGTGGTGATTGCAGTCATTGCCATACTGGGTTCACTTTTGTTGCCTACTCTTTCGAATGCCAAAAGTAAAGCCGAGGAGATTGTCTGCGTGAATAACGTCCGGCAAATGATGGTCGGTGTCAGGATGTATGTGGATGAAGCAGGGCATTATCCGGGGCTGGTTGACAGCAGAAATCCCACAGACCGGAAATACTGGTTTGACTTTCTTGAGCCTTACTTGGATCAGGATTGGCCCGAGTCTAGATTAAGCGCTCCTGGATCAAGTTTTTCTTGTCCGTCTTATACGCGGTTGGGGGGGAATTACTCCGCTCACAAACCTTATTTCGCTCAACGCTTGAATCGTGATGGCAATCCGATCGGTGAGGGAATTCCGATGGAATCGTCCATGGGAGCATATGCATACAACGGCTCGGGGACTGGGGTCACTTACCGCGATGTATCTCAAGGACGGAATTTAGGATTGCGAGGTGATTGGCCCGATTGGAAAGATCCCTCTTACCATATCCCAGTCTCCGAATCGCGCATTGTTCAACCTTCTGGATTGATCGTTTAGGGGATGCTCCGGTTTACAGTGGATCAACCCTGACCTCTTCAGGTATCCTTGATCAGGACAGGAGGCAATTATCGGGTCGACTCGCTTTTGGATTGTTCTATCGAAACGAACATGAACACGTTTTCTTTTCTTCGCTCAACATTTCAGACGAGGCTACGGAATACTATGCTGTCGGCTTCCAGGCCATGAAAAGAAGGCATCGGGCCAAACAATCCATGGGTTTTGCGGACGGCCACGTTGAAATCAAATCGATTCCAAAATTCAATGACCTTGGAATCAAAAGCATTCGGCGACTCTGGAACACCGATCATCAACCTCATTGAGCTTCCTTCTCTGCTTAATAATTGCTGAATATCTTACTTCAGACATAAGAAAAACAACAATTATTTACAGAGAGATATTCTCCTGTTCAAGATCGCTCAATCCTACCGTACTATTTTCCTGGAGGGAGTTCATCATGCTCGGGAATTCATTTTTTGCCAATACGAACTGGTCATTGATTTGTTCTTTGTTCATGATCACGGGAGATGTCCATTTTTAGTTTCAGTTTTCGATTTGCCTTACTGTGGGCGGTTGTATTGGGTGGTGTTTCGGTGAAAGCGGAGAGTGGCGATCGCAAACCCAATTTTATTTTCATACTGAGCGATGATATCGCCCAAGGAGATCTCGGGTGTTACGGGCAAAAACTGATTCAGACACCTCGCCTGGACGCAATGGCTGCGCAGGGAACGCGTTATTTGCAGGCTTATTGTGGCACCAGTGTGTGCGCGCCGAGTCGTTCTTCGTTTTTTACCGGGTTGCACACAGGGCACTGTCCAGTGCGCGGTAATTATGAAGTGCCACCGGAAGGTCAGTTGCCTCTGCCCAACGCGACTGTCACCATCGCCGAAGTGGCCAAATCCGCAGGTTATGCCACTGCCACGTTTGGCAAATGGGGGATGGGTTTCTTCGACACAGAGGGAAGTCCGTTCACCCAGGGTGTCGACCACTTTTACGGGTACAATTGTCAGCGGCATGCTCACTCCTATTTCCCAACCTATCTTTACGACGACGCTCAACCTTTTGTTCTACCAGGAAATGATGGTCAAACGGTTGGAGAAACGTATGCTCAGGCGTTGATCCAGGATGATTTGATTCGGTGGGTGAGGGCCAATGCTGAAAACCCGTTTTTATTGTTCTATGCGATAACCTTGCCTCATGGACGGCATGAAATCGATGATTACGGGATCTACGAAGACATGCCCTGGACCGACAAGCAAAAGGCTTATGCGGCGCAAGTGACCCGGATCGATGCCGATATCGGGGAACTGGTGGATACGTTGAAATTGCTCGGAATCGCCGAAGATACGTTGATTGTATTCAGTGGTGACAACGGATCATCGTTTGACCCGAAGTCTGAGATCGGAAGGCGATTTGATCAGGCCAGCAACGGATTACGAGGATACAAACGGGGTATGTATGAAGGAGCCATGCGGCAGGCTGCATTTGCCTGGTGGCCCGGGACTGTGACGGCTGGACGCGTGGATGATCAGCCATGGGCTTTTTGGGACTTGATGCCGACTTTTGTGGAAATGAGTGGTGTCGTTCCGCCAAAAGGGTATGAGACCGATGGATATTCACTTTTGAGTTATCTCAAGGGAGGTGATGCGCCTAAGCGTGATTATTTTTATTGGGAACTGCATCTTGGTGACAATCCTGTTCAGGCTGCCCGGTTTGGTGATTGGAAAGCGGTCCGCAATGGAGTTCACAAAGCCATCGAGATTTATGATTTGTCACAAGATCCCGGCGAGACGAAAAATTTGGCTTCCAGTCGTTCCGATCTGGTTCAAAAAGCTGAAGCCATTTTCAAGGAAGCTCATCGGCCTGACCCTAATTGGCCGTTGGATCATCGAACAGAGATGCACAAACAAAGCGCGGCCAAGGCTTGGGAAATCAAGCGCAACCGCGACAAGACCCGTTGGATTCCTGAAAATGCCATCCATCCAACAAATTGAATCTGATCATGAAACAAATCATTGCTCTCACTTTTGTCATCGCACAGGTAGCTATCCTGCCTGCTTCCATTTGGGGTGCCGCCAAGACCACAAAGGCTGGGCCACATGCTGAATTTCCTGAACCATCAGATGCCTTATGGGTACGATCGCAGGCTTTGCAATCACCGAACAAAGGCGAGAGGGTTGTTTTTATTGGCAATGGTTTGGCCGAACGCGATGTTTGGTACAGCCGTTTGGAGACCGAATTGCACATGCGGTTCCCTGATCAGGAATTGTTTGTACGCAACATGGGCAAGCCCGGTGACACGCCTGGTTTCCGTCCGCATGCCTCGCGTGGTTCTCAATGGGCGTTTCCGGGCGCCGAAAAATTTCACCCCAATCATCAGCATCATGAGGGGATCGGTTTTTTCCCGACTCCCGATCAATGGTTGACCCACTTGAAGGCGGAAACCGTCGTTGCTTTTTTTGGCTATAATGAATCATTTGATGGCGAGGCCGGTCTTTCCAATTTTGAGGCGGAGCTGACCGCCTGGGTAAAACACACGTTCACCAAAGCTTACAACGGACAGTATGCTCCTCGTGTGGTGCTGGTTTCGCCCATCGCTTTTGAAGATTTATCCGACCATCGCCACCTGCCGGATGGGAAAAAGGAAAATGAAAATCTGGCATCCTACACCGCCGCCATGAAGCGTGTGGCATCACAGTACGGTTTGACCTTTGTGGATCTCTTCAGTCGCACCAAGAGACTCTATCAAAAGCAAGATGAGCCTTTCACCA
>JAQCFT010000421.1 GCA_027619545.1 Verrucomicrobiota bacterium
CAGCCGATGGAGCCGGAATCTTAACTGTCGGTGCTGCAGTGGGTTTCGGAGGAAGATTGATCCGGACGGTTTCCTTCTTGGGCTGCACCTTGCCACTGTCTGCGGGAGCAGCTTCTCCTAGCGGGTTCTGTTGTTCGTCTGCCATAACTTTAATTTCAAAAACGTTGAAAGAAACTAATTTGGCAGAAAAGCATTGTCAATGCCCGTTTGCAGCAGACGCCGACTTGATGTCGGAAAGTTTTTCCGTGAGCTTGTCCAAATTCAAGGGTTTTGCCATGTAATCATCCATACCCGCTTTCAGACAACGCTCACGATCCCCTTTCAGTGAGTGCGCCGTTAAAGCAATCACTTTCAATCTGTTGTATTTAGGGTTTTTTCGGATTTGCCGGGCCGCTTCAAACCCGTCCATCACCGGCATACTGCAATCCATCAACACCACATCAAAGGCCTTCTGCTCCAACATGGCCAGGGCCTGCCTGCCGTCAGGAACTATTTCGTAAAGACATCCCGCTTTTTTCAAATAAAGGAGAATGAGTTTCTGATTAATCAAATCATCTTCCGCAACGAGCACCTTCAATCCGCGACAAGCCAGTTCCTTTTCACTTGATGTGGAACCCTCTGCCAACTCCGGATTTTCCGGGACTTCTTGTTCAGCATGCAACTGCTGTTGATCCGAAATAAAATCACAAAACGTCCGAAACGCTGTTTCTGTCAATGGCTTCAAAAGTCTAAGCAGTTGAGATTGTGGAATCACTTGAGACAAGCCATTACTAGTATCCTCCAGCGAGGACAACATGACCCATCGTGCATGATCTCTGGCCTTCTTATCGACATTTTCCTGAAATCGCTTAAACCATTCTCCTGAAAGAGACTCCAGATCCAACACAACAATGGAGGGCTCCATGGCTGAATCCGTTGAGACTTTTTCAAGTGTGGTCAAAAATTCATCCGGCGTTTCGTAGCGGGCAGACAGTCCAAGGTCTTTGCATCGCATCCTGAAGAAGTCACAGACCAGTCCGCAATTGGAAACAATGTCAACCTTTGTCCCCAACACAGAAGAGCTGATCCTTGGTAGGCGAACGGAAGAATGTGCATGAGCAATTTTGAAAGGGATCTCAAACCAAAAGATGGCGCCCTGTTTCGTCTGCCCTTCCACCCCAATAACCCCTCCCATCGCTTGAACAATTCGTTTGCATATAGACAACCCCAATCCAGCTCCCCCGAATTTTCTTGTATTCGAGGAATCCAACTGCACAAAGGCTTCAAACAAATCCTGCTGTCGCAATCCACCCAGTCCGATCCCAGTGTCAATCACCTCAAATCGAATCTGATGAATCATTTTGGATTGGGCTTCACCTGTGACATGAATAGCCACTCCCCCTTTGTCGGTGAATTTGATCCCGTTTCCAACCAGGTTTAGGATAATCTGACGCAGCCGGGTGGCATCACCCAATAACTGATTGGGGATGCGGGGCTGGCAATACAAGGTCAGATTCAGTTTCTTACGCATCGATTCCGGATAAAGCGTGGCCAGCGCATCTTCCACGACTTGCACCAGATCGAAGGGCTCTTCGGCCAATTTCAACTGATCGGATTCGATTCTGGAAATATCCAGCAAATCGAAAATCAACTTCATCATGGCTTCGGAAGACACTTGAATCGACTTGGCTAGCTCCAGCTGATGCGCATCCAGCTTGGTATGCTGAAGCATTTGTGTCATGCCCATGACTCCATTCATCGGAGTGCGCAATTCATGGCTCATCATTGCCAGAAAGGACGATTTCGCTCGATTGGCATCACGAAAGGCATTGCGCGCCTTGATCAGGTGAGCTTCCGACTGCTTCCTTTCGTCAATATTCCTTGCAATACACTGATACCCGTAGGTACCTCCACTCAACAGCACTCCCCGGACACTCAGCTCGACGTAGACGGAATCCCCTCCTTTTGCCACCAGTCGAAGTTCGATCACCTCCCCATCCATACTCAGTTCACGCCCCGACTTGCTCCCAAGCCCAAAAGCCTCTTCAGCCTTCCCCCGGTCTTCCAGATAAACCCACTCCAGAAATGATTTCCCGATGAATGAGGAAGCTTCGTCCTGCAATAACTCCACTCCGGCAGGGTTGATCGAAAGTATGTGTGCTCGATGATCGGCCAAAAGGATCATGTCCAGGGCTGATTCGAAAATCTTGCGATATCGCTCCTCCACCATACGCTCCTGCTCCAGAGTCTGGCGCAAGGCGGAAGTCTGCTGTTTGACACGCCGGTTGAGCAAGACACTCCACCCAACGGAAGCAAAACCGATCAAAGCAGCTCCAACCAATACCCAGGTAATCCTTTCAACCGTCCACCAGCTGGGGGGGCTCAGCACTTCAACGTCCGAAAGTGAATAGAGTTTTAATGAAGGAAATTCGCCTATCCCTTGCTCAGAAGGCAACCCGGTCAAAACCCCGCTGACCTCCAGCAGACTGCCTTCCGCGGGAGGAACCAACAACTCGACCTTATTCGTATGCCCGCCAAACATGGCGGTAATGTGTTTCCCGTTGCTCTCCAGATGAAACACAAGCAATCCATCGCCCGTTTCCACATCAATCAGCTTCCCCTTCAAACTCAACCATCGGTTGAGATTAGATGCCGTCAGCGCATCTGTGGACTGCTCCGCGAGGGTCGACACACTGCCGGAGTCCAACTTTTTAACCAGGGGCTGTTCAATCCGCATCATCGCCCCATCAGCTTCCAACCGGACCCAGCCCAGGACACCGATCGGATCCCCGCGTTTCAAACCTTCAATTGATTGAGCTCGCTCCACCAGAAACCCCTGTTGTGGAGTTTGAAAATAAAAGTGCCCGTCATCTGCGGGCCCCAGATAATTTCCATGAAGAAGGGTGCGTTCGCCGGATGCTCTGAGCATATCCTCGGAAGATTCAATTTGGACCCTGCCGGACGGAGCTTGAGCAAAATGGGTCCTGGACGGCACGATGATCTTCAGTTGATCAAATTTGTCCAAATAAAGCCGGACAGAAAGCAATTCGTTCCCGTCAAAATCGAACCCGCATGCACCAGACACTTCAATGACACTGTCTACTAAAGATTGAGCATCCACATTCTCAGGAAAATCGCGTACAAAGGCCGTAAAAGGACGACCTTGGTTCAAGAGTTTGAGTGCCAGTGAATGACCGTTTACATCCACCGAACGCACGCGCCCGGCAACTCGAACCATTTGCCCGTCGTATCGGCCGGTTTCCAAAATCTGCAAATCAATCTCCAATGCATCGAGAGTGATCACCCCCTCGTCCATGCGAACAACTTCTGCTTTGCTCAGGTAGGGCTTAAACTTTCCTGGCTCGGCAACTCCTCTGACCGTAACCGAAGTACCGACAGGCAAGTGGGCAAGGGCCGGATCTTTGGCAGCCACAAAAATTCCGGCTGAATCATCCTGAACAAAAAGCACATCCAGCACCGGATCATGATAAGAAACATACGCAGACACCTCTACAAGAACACCATTTCTGATCCGTTCGTTCCCCTGGATATCCAATTCATATAATGAAGTAACTTCTGGCAGGATTGCCGGTGGAACTCCTGTTTCCGCCTCATTGTCCGCTTCTTGTCCTATCAAAGAAAAAATCGTGTGGAGGCATAGCATCAATGCCCCCATCCGACGCATCAAATGCAGGAAACTGTGAACGGTCATAAGGATTTATCGGCTCAATTGGATGAAGCATAAACTGGTGATTCACCTCCATCCGGGGGGCATGATAGG
>JAQCFT010000422.1 GCA_027619545.1 Verrucomicrobiota bacterium
GCGGATAGCGGATGCTTTCGAATCAAGACGACTGGAGTTGGTCGAAAGATTTCAACGACGTAGCGCCACACAGTTTGCAGCCGCCGAGCGTATCCTTGAGGGCGTTCAACACCGAGTGCAACGTTTGGACAGCATTGACGCCATTCACGGTTTTT
Source organism: Verrucomicrobiota bacterium (assembly GCA_027619545.1). GTDB lineage: Bacteria > Verrucomicrobiota > Verrucomicrobiia > Limisphaerales > AAA164-E04 > AAA164-E04. The sequence goes on from JAQCFT010000422.1 coordinate 156, forward strand.
TTGCCGGAGACATGATGGTCTCCAAGATCCGGGACCTGGTGGATTTATTACAGCAAGCGGGGGAGGTTCAGAAAGTCGCAGAAGTTCAAAGTCGACTCAAGTCCCTGAAAGAGGAATCCATTCGGCAGTTAAAGGATCGCAAGGAACTTTACACCGGAACAGGAGGCGCCATTCGGTTCGGTGATTTCGAATTTGCTGTCAACCGGCAGGAATTACAGCTCACTTGTGTTCCCAGGCAGGACCAGCTTTGCCTTCACCTCACGGGGACGCGCTTTTTTATGCCCATTGATCATCCGCTGGTTCAATCATCCGGGGAGATTTGGGATCAGGAATTCGTTTCTGAAAACGCCCATGTTTATCGATCAGAGTATCTCGCATACCAGTTGTTTTTTGACTTGGAATCCTCCGGCAGACTTGGTGCTGATCATGTATGGGATGCTGCGCAGATTCTGGCCCTTGTAACAAAAGCATCCTCAGAACGTGTTTCAGAGGGATATAACAAAGGCGTGCACGATCAGGATGCTGCGGTCATTTTGGAGGCACTCATCAACATGCATCGGAAACTGGGTTTGTTGCGATACCCGCCCTCCGTCCGTGTGTGTGCTTCGCTGAGTTGCGCCTACCATGCTTCAAACAAGGCGCACGCCTTATTGGTTGCTAGAGTTCGTGGATTCGGATCCATGCGCAATGCCTTTCCCAAATCAGATCAGGAGACACGCTATGTGGATTTGTTGAAAGCCGAAATCAATGCTTTTATCGAGGCTACCGGTCTATATGAAGCATGTTTATCCCGCGAGGCGGCTCGTTATCTTTTGGAAGAACTTCAATGCGCCGAACAAACACCTGCTTTATCCGTCAGTCACGATCTTGTCGGGGTTTTTGAAAAGTATCTTCGCTCCCATCACCTGACCGATCGCTTTCAGCAGGCCAGGGAAAGTGTGAAGGATGATTTTGCCGCTCATTATCAATGTGTGCGCGAATGGGTGCAGGGCTTTGTTTCACAGGAGGCACCGGGGTCACTGGATATTGTGGAAGAAGTGGCCTTTCTGTTGTGGCGTGATTCCAAACTGCCGGTCGGAAAGGTCGATGCGACGACATCGGTGTCCTTGAACGGGCTTCGCGGTGATCATGCACGGTTGGCGGATGAGAAATATGATCTTCATTTCTCCAGGTTCATGGATCGTTTGGGTGAATACGCCTCCGTCGATGCGGTGCGTTATCGGGAGTTTCAATCGATAAAGAAGGAGGCTGTTAAAGCAAATACAAAAGCCTTGAGACTATCGGATCTCAAGGCAGGCGTTTTGAGTTCATTTGTGCGGAATCAATTGATTCAGGACTGCTACCTGCCCATGGTAGGGGCCAATCTGGCGAAACAAATCGGTGTCGCCGGTGAATCCAAACGCACCGATTTGATGGGGTTGCTGCTGCTGATTTCCCCTCCCGGCTATGGTAAAACCACCTTGATGGAGTACATCGCCAACCGGTTGGGTTTGATATTCCTTAAGATCAATGGTCCAGCCATTGGGCACGACACCGTGACTCTTAATCCAGGTGAGGCACCCAGTGCCGTAGCTCGGGAAGAATTGGAACGTCTGAATTTTGGTTTCGAGATGGGGGATAATATCATGATTTATCTGGATGATATTCAACATTTGAACCCTGAGTTTCTTCAGAAATTCATTTCCCTATGTGATGCACAGCGAAAGATCGAAGGTGTGTTTCGCGGTCAAAGCAAAACCTATGATCTGCGCGGTCGGCGGGTGGCGGTCGTTATGGCCGGTAATCCATATACCGAAAGCGGACATCGATTTGCCATCCCAGATATGCTTGCCAACCGTGCTGATATTTATAATCTGGGAGATGTGGCAGGTGACTCGGAGGATGTGTTTCTTATGAGTTATCTGGAGAATGCGGTGACATCCAATTCCGTGCTTTCGGCTCATTTGACTCAGCATCAGGAAGATTTGGTTCCGTTGATCCGAATGGCGGAGAGTGGTGGGCAGGAAACTGAGGCATTGAAAGGAAGTTACGCTCCGCAGGAGCTTCAGGATATTGTTTCCGTTTTGAAGAAGCTGGTTCAACTGCGCGCATCGGTTTACAAGGTCAATCAAGCCTACATCCATTCCGCCGGTCAGAATGACGCTTACCGCTCGGAGCCGGCGTTCAAGCTGCAGGGATCTTACCGCAACATGAATCGACTCGCCGAAAAGGTGATGCCCATCATGAACGATCAGGAACTCAACGCCCTCCTGCTTGACCATTACAAAAACGAAAGTCAGACCCTCACGCATGGGGCGGAATCCAATTACCTGAAGTTCCTTGAATTGATCGGTCAATTGGACGATTCCCAGCAAGAACGCTGGGATGATATCAAGAAGAAGTTCCGCAAGAATCTGTTGTTCGGTGGTCAGGACGACAATGATCCGGTTGGTCGTGTGGTCAGGCAGTTGTCCGGAATGGGGGATGAACTCGATGAGATCAGGGAAGCCATCCAAAGAGGACTGGAAGGGATGAAACCGAAGATTGATACGGTCGATTCCTCATCATTAAAGACGCCGGTTATTCTGATTCAATCCTCAGAAACTCCCAAACCGAAAAAAGTTTCCGTACCCATGACCAAATTTTCCACGGGTGAAACCGGAGTCGGGGCCGAAGAAATTCTGATCGACGAAGAAACGTTGAAAAGAATCTGGTCGATCATAGACGACCAAAATGCCTCCTGACCATCAGGGGACGTGACTTTCAAAGTTCTGCTGGAACAACATTGGCGCTGTTCTTGAGCGACAACGATACGAATGTGGGGTTTGGGATACTGTGGGGTTTTCCATTGGAAGTTGATATGCAGGGTATTTGGGCCACAAGGATTGCGCGCCGAGACGACACGCTCTACCTTTTAATTTACTATTCTAAATTCAAAAACGGTGGCATGTTTTTGCGCGCGATGAGGAGACGCAGTGTCAAATGAGTGTGTCATCCATATTACTTATCTGCATTGGATTGGTGGGACTGGCTGGCGGGGGAGAACTGCTGGTGCGGGGTTCTGTTGGCTTGGCGCGCATTGTTCGGCTTTCGCCCATGGTGATTGGTTTGACCGTGGTTGCCTTTGGAACAAGTGCGCCTGAGTTTGCGGTGACATATCGATCTGTTTCGGCAGGGAATCCTGGGATTTCGGTGGGGAATGTTGTCGGGAGCAATATTTGCAACATCCTATTGGTTCTGGGGATTTCCGCTTCTCTGGTGCCATTGGCCGCTTCCAAGCGTCTGGTTCGTTTTGATGTGCCGGTCATGGTCGGTGCTTCGGTCGCGACCTGGCTCTTGGCATTGGATGGGCGTTTGGGAAGATGGGATGGCTTCTTCTTGTTTTTGGCGCTCGTCACATACACGCTGTGGAAATTAAAACACGGACGTAGTGAAATGAATGCCATTCGTCACAGAGGCGAATCATCTCCTCAAACTAAAGAGCGACTATTTCCTTCAGTGTTATTGCATCTGTTTTTTGTTGGTTCGGGATTGTGTTTGTTGGTGATGGGCGCCAAGTGGATGATATCCGGTGCGGTTTCCATCGCTGAGGCTTTCGGGGTGCAGGAACTCATCATTGGTTT
>JAQCFT010000423.1 GCA_027619545.1 Verrucomicrobiota bacterium
GCGAAGCATTAAAAAGGTAGCAACGGGTCGTCCCCGGCCCGTCCCTTGTGGCATCCAATTTTAGGTTGATTCAAGTTTGGGAAGCCACAAAGTATTCAATTTCCCGCACCACAATCAGGATCAGTCTGTCTCACATTTACGTTAAAAGCTACTCCGACTAAAATGGTGGGGTTGGGAATACCATAGGCTTCCCAATCGAACGGTATATGAAAAGATGATAGCCATAAGGGACGGGCCGGGGACGACCCGTTGCTACCTTGTGAGCCGTTCCGATCTATCCTTCTTTTTCCACCTTCAAACGCAATTGGCCGCAGGCGGCATCGATATCATGGCCTTTTTCCCGGCGAAGGGTTGCTTTGACGCCGCGCTGGAGGAGACCTTCCAAAAAGCTCTCTTGAACGTCCTCCGCAGGGCGTTTCCAGGAAAGGCCATCCACCGAGTTATAAGGAATCAAGTTGACCTTCGAATGCATCTTCTGGGCCCAGTCCGCCAGCGGCGCGACCTGATCCATACCATCGTTCACCCCTTCGATCAGGATGTATTCGAAGGTGATCATCTTCCCCTTTTCGCGTATGTAAGTCTGACAAGCATCCATGAGCACCTGAATGGGATATTTCCGATTCACCGGCATGATCTGAGAACGCACTTCATCCGTGGCGCCATGCAAAGAAATGGCCAGACGAAATTGGTAGGGCTCCTTTGCCAACAATTCAATCTGAGGGGCCAGACCACTTGTGGAAATGGTGATCTTGCGGGCACCTATGTTGCACCCCCAAGGCGCGTTCACAATCGAAAGCGCCTTCATGAGATGCTCGTAATTGGCCATCGGCTCCCCCATCCCCATGATGACGAGATTGTTCACTTTGCGATCCTGGTCCTTGCCCAGTTTGGATCGAAAATAGTGTTCCACCGAGAGTAATTGTCCGACAATTTCCTCGGGCAATAAATTGCGTTTCCATCCATCCAAACCGCTGGCGCAGAATTTGCATCCGTACGCACATCCTACTTGTGTCGAAACACACAAAGTATGACGATCGCTGGCTTCTCCGTAAAGCGCGGGGTTGGCGGGAATCAAAACGCTTTCAACCATGGCCCCGTCCTCAAGACGCCAGAGAAATTTCTGGGTGGTGTCATCGCTCCCCTGTTTTCGAACACACTCAGGCAAAGCGCTTCGGAAATCCTGACTCAACCTCTCTCTGAGCTTTTTTGGCAGATTGGACATCTCATCGATGTCCCCCACTCGTTTGCGATAGATCCAGTCCAGAATCTGCCCACCACGGTATGCAGGTTCTCCCCACTCTTTGAGGTGATCTTGGAGGATTTCGGGGGTGAGAGATTGGAGGCAGACAGACATAAAAAGTAAAACCCGGCCGATTCCACCTATGGAACCGACCGGGATGAATGTTTATTCGCCAGTGAGGTAATACTTGTTGGCGTAATCCTGCACCATACGCCAGGTATTGTATTCCGGCGTGAGCGTGGAGATGGATCGACGGATTTTTTGAATCCACTGACGCGGCACTCCTGAGGCATCTCGGTTGTAAAAGGTGGGAATCACCTCGTCATTAAGAACCTTATAGAGGTTTTCGCTGTCAACACGATCCTGCTCTTCGATGGAATCAGGATGCGAATCCGGCCCGATGGCAAAACCGTTGGTGCCATCGAAACCTTCACGCCACCAACCGTCCATGATGCTCATGTTCAAACACCCATGCGCGGAAGTTTTCTGGCCACTGGTTCCGGAAGCTTCCAATGGACGACGTGGATTGTTCAACCATACATCACAACCGGACACCATCTGACGGGCCACATGAATGTCGTAGTTCTCAAGGAACACCAGGTGTCCATGCAATTCCGTGTGTTTGCTGAGGTGGATGATGTGTTGAATGAAGCGCTTACCTTCATCATCGCGAGGATGAGCTTTTCCGGCAAAGATAAACTGAATAGGGCGCTGCTTGTCTTTGACCAGTTTAACGATGTGCTCGAACTGCTGGAAGATGAGCGGAGCGCGCTTGTATGTCGCAAAACGTCGCGCAAATCCGATCGTTAGAACGTCCGGGTTCAGCAGATGATCGTAGGTGATGAAGTTTTCCCGTTTCAAATTCTGGCTTTGAATCAACAGTCGACGACGGGCAAACTCGATCAACTCACGCCGCAACACGGAGCGCAATGCCCATATCTCCTCATCGGAAACAAACTCAGGATCCTCCATGCGTTGCCAGAATTCGGGAGTGTTCAAATCCGTTTCCCAACCCTCTCCCAAACGACGACGGAAGAATCGGCGCAAAGGCCCTTTCATCCAACCGGCAACATGTACCCCGTTCGTAATGTGCCCAATCGGCACTTCTTCAACGGATTTGCCGGGGTAAAGTCCCTGCCACATCTGGCGACTGATTTCACCATGAAGTTCACTCACACCATTGGCAGTACGTGAATACTTGAGCGCCAGAACCGTCATGCAGAAAGGTTCCGATTCATCCCCCTGCTGCACGCGCCCCATGTCCATGAACTCCTGATGAGAAATCTTGAGGTTGGAAGCAAAGCGATGTGCGGCATACTGCACCAGATCGCTGCTGAAACGATCATGACCGGCTTCCACAGGAGTATGCGTGGTGAAAATACATTCCTTGGTGGTTAATGCTTTGGCTTCATCCAGGGAACTGCCTGCAGCCAGCTTCTCACGCATCAGTTCCAGGGTCAGGAATGCGGCGTGCCCTTCATTCATGTGAAACACGGAAGGCTGAAGACCCAGCGCACGCAACATGCGAACGCCACCGACACCCAGCAGGATTTCCTGCATGATGCGCGTCGTGCTGTCGCCACCATAAACCCGCAGGGTGAGATCACGATAGTGTTCCTCGTTCTCGGGCAGGTTGGTATCCATCAGGTAAAGGGGAATGCGCCCCACATTGACCTGCCATACTTTGAATTTCACCTGACTCGTGGCGATTTGCACCATGCAGGTCAACTGCTCACCTTTGGCATCAAGAACAGCCTCCATGGGCAGGTTTCGAGGGTTGAGTATGGAATAGTATTCCGTCTGCCAGTTTTCCTCGTTGATGGTCTGCATGAAGTAGCCCTGACGATAAAACAGGCTGATCCCTACAAACGGCAACCCCAGATCACTGGCCGACTTGGCGTGATCACCTGCCAGGATGCCCAGTCCACCTGCGGCGATGGGGAGAGTTTCGCTGAGACCAAACTCGGCCGAGAAATAAGCGACCGGCTTGTCATTTAATTTCTGCGCGTTCTCAGCGGCCCAGGTGTTGGGCTCGTTCATGTAGGCATCGAATTTTTTCAACACATCCCGTACTGCATCGGCAAATGCCGGTTCCTGCAATCGGGTACGGAGTTCGTAATCGGATACCTCGTGCAACACGGCAACCGCGTTGTGATACAGGTTTTGCCAGGCACGCGGGGAAAGCTTGTGAAAGATTTCCTGCGCTTCCTGGTTCCAGGTCCACCAAAGGTTGCGGGCAAGCCGGTTCAACCCGAGGATCAGTTCAGATAATTCCGCTGAAGAAAGCGGTTCAGTTTTCATAGTCCAAGTTCAGATTTAAGGTTAATCAAAGGTCGGAAACGGCAAGAACTGCCACTACCAACAGGGGAGCAAAGACAAAACGATGGGTTTTGGCAATCTATTGTTTCCCCGAAGAAATAAGGACCCGCCCCCCGCCCAAGAACGCATACCCACGCCAAGGCACTCTGAAACGTGTTGTACAGCACCGCTC
>JAQCFT010000042.1 GCA_027619545.1 Verrucomicrobiota bacterium
GGGATGGCTGGCGGACGATCTCTTTGGTGTGACTCCCCGCATTTCCAAGGCCGATCCTGACTTGTTACATGCGGCGGTCAAACAAAAGGATTACATGTGGAACAATGATTACAATCTGGTCAATGGCGTACATACGCATGGTCGCCGATATAATCCTTATGGACCTCAAAACTATCCCGATGAACTCAAGAAAACACGTGAAATGGCTTATTTGCGTGACGAGCGCATCTACCTGATTGCCCAGGGAAAATCGCAATCGCTCGAGATCAACGATGCCCGTACCCATGACCTGCCTGCCGTTCCATCCAATTTCAAGCAGAACGACGATAGGGGTAAAATGGGGAACACGAACTATCAGGACGGACTGGAGGCCATCAAGGATCTGACGATGGCGGACGGTTTTCAGGTTGATTTGTTCGCTTCGGAAAAGCAATTTCCTGATCTGAAGAATCCCGTGCAGATGTCTTTCGATGACAAGGGGCGTTTATGGGTGGCCGTGATGCCGGCCTATCCTCATTGGAAACCGGGTGATCCCATGCCGAACGACAAACTGATCATCCTGGAGGATACCGATCATGACGGGCGGGCTGATAAACAAATCACCTTTGCCGATGGCCTGCATTTGCCCATCGGATTCGAGATCGAACCTGACGGGGTTTATCTTTCCCAGGAACCAAACCTTGCCCGGCTGGTTGATGAGGACAATGACGACCATGCCGATCGCATGGATTTGCTGTTGCACGGTTTTGATTCGCACGACACCCATCATGCCATTTCGGCTTATTGCGCCGATGCATCCGGATCATTTTATATGGGAGAAGGGCGATTCCTTCACAGTCAGGTGGAAACTCCTTACGGTGCCCAACGTTGCAACGATGGCGGTGTGTGGCGGTTTGATCCGGTGACGTTTCGGTTGATTCGTTACAGCCAGACTGATGTTTCCAACCCTTGGGGGGTGGCGTTCGATTACTGGGAACAGTGTTACATTGCGGATGGTTCCCCTGGGAAAAGTTGGTGGGGATTGCCTGTTTCGGCCAAGATGCCTTATGGCGTCGAAATTCCGAAGATCAATACCTTCGTGCCCAAGCGTGCGCGTCCGACTTCCGGAACAGAATTTGTCAGTTCACGTCATTTTCCCGAGGAATGGCAGGGGGCGTTCATGATCTGCAACAGTATCGGATTTCTTGGCATCAGCGTAGCGAAAGTTCAGGAAGATGGCGCGGGATATAAGGGAGAGTTGATCGCTGATCTTATCTCTTCCAGCGATCGAAATTTTCGCCCGGTAGACCTGGAATTTGCGCCTGATGGTTCGCTCTATTTTGTGGATTGGCAAAACACGTTGATCGGTCATATGCAGCACAATGCCCGTGATCCCAATCGTGATCATGACCACGGTCGCATCTACCGCATCACGCACAAAACAAGGCCATTGGTGCAGCCTGCCAAGGTTGCCGGCGCTTCGATTTCCGAGCTGTTGGAAAACCTCAAACTCCCCGAGTACCGCACACGCTATCGCAGCCGACGCGCATTGCGGGGCAGGTCAGCAGGCGAAGTGCTGTCGACCGTCAAAGAATGGGCGAACAATCTGGACCGCCAGGATCCCGGTTATGAGCACCATCTGTGCGAAGCCTTGTGGGTGACTTGGGGGCAGCGAAAGGTCGATATGGACATCCTGCAAAAATGCCTCCATGCCCGTTCACATCAGGCTCGGGCGGCAGCTGTCAGTGTCCTGCGATTTTCACATCAGGACCTGCCGAACACCATGAACCTGTTCTTGCAGGCGGCTCATGACACGCATCCGCGTGTGCGATTGGAAGCCATCGTGGCGGCGTCATGGATCGATACCCCGGAAGCGGCGCGGATCGTGTTGGAAGCTTTGCGGTATCCATTTGATGAATGGACCGGGCCCGTTACCCAAACCATCCTCAACGAAACACTCGCCGAAGATGTGCAAATGTTGTTGAAACGAGAAGAGAATCCTTACCCCATTGCCGGAAACGAGCGTGCCCGTCAATTCCTGGCAGGCGAACTGGACTTGACCAAGGGTTTCGAATCCGAGGCGGACAAACGTTATGGCCCCACTTCGCCTTTGAGTGTCGCACAGATGAAACAATATGAGTTGGGACGTGAAGTGTTTCGTCGGGATGCGCATTGTTCGACCTGTCATCAGGCCAACGGCAAGGGCGTACCCTCCATTTATCCACCTTTGGAAATGACGGACAATCCGTGGTTGAAAGATGATAACGATCGATTGATCAAGGTGGTTTTGAAAGGATTGTGGGGGCCGATGCAATTGAAAGGCCAGACATTTGACCCGAGCAAAGGGGTGCCACCCATGCCGGGATTTGCGCCCTTATTGAGTGATGAAGAAGTTGCGGCGGTGATCAACTATGTCCGCAATTCATTCGGCAACGAATCCGAGTTCATTCAGGCCGATCAAGTCGCTCGAATTCGCCAAAGTATCGAAGGAAGACAGGACTTTTACCGCATCGAAGAAATTATGGGAGAACACCCGATTCAAGGGTGGGAAGCATGGAGCAAGGAAGCTGGTACTTACCAGGCTTTCGAGTGATAACAAATCTGGTTGGAATTCCTACGATCGAAACGAGGCGTCCTCAGGAATGGGCGACGCCTTTCCTTGGTCTGTACCAAAAGTTACTTGTTACCGGTAAGGCTGGTTCAATGCCACTTTGGTTTCCTTGCGTCGTTTGCGGAGTTTCATGTTGATGAATTCAACTCCAAGCGAGAAAGCCATCGCGAAGTAGATGTAGCCTTTTTCCACATGTTTGCCCAGACCTTCCAGGGTGAGGACAAATCCTATCAGGATCAGAAAGCTCAGGGCCAACACTTTGAGAGTGGGGTGGGCGTCGATGAAACGACTGACGGCGTTGACGAAGAAAAACATGACCGCCATGGCGATCACGACAGCGGTGATCATGATGGAGATTTCACGAACCATCCCGACGGCGGTGATCACCGAATCCAATGAAAATACCACATCGAGCAACATAATCTGAACCAGCACACTGGCGTAGCTGACTTTCATCGCATTGGTCTTTTCTCCATCCTCGCCTTCAAGTTTGCTATGAATCTCGTGAGTAGCTTTGGCGATGAGAAACAAGCCTCCGATGAGTAGGATCAGATCTCGACCGGAAATCGATTTGCCCATGACGGCGAACAGAGGGTTGGTCAGTTTCGCCATCCAGGCAATTCCCATGAGCAGGATCACGCGGGTGATCAGCGCCAGGGCCAGGCCCGTTTTTCGTGCTTTGTCCTGTTGTTCCTTGGGGAGTTTTCCGGCAAGGATCGAAATAAAGACGATATTGTCGATGCCAAGAACGATTTCAAGGAGTGTCAAGGTCAGCAAACTGACCCATGCTTCGGGTGAGGAGATCCATTCCATGTATGTTTCGAAATTTCTTTTCTTGAATCAATGCTTACTGGGAGGCTGCCACAAAAAAGAAGATTGTCATCAAAACAAATTTCCGACCGCCATGCCAATCACACTCATAGGGCCCTGGTCTTCCAGGCTTTCGGTGGCTTTGTCCACTTTTTGAAGTGTCGTGGTGGCGTTGTTGAGCAAGGCTGGGTCGTTGATGAGCATGCCGATGCTGCCTTTGCCTTGATTCAACTTTTCGAGCACTTCGCGTAGATTCATCATAGCGGTGGTCGTTTCATTGTAGAGAGTCGGATCACTCGTCAATTTACCAAGTGTGCCCTCTCCCTGATTCAGTTTGGCGACGACGCTACGGGCTTCCGCCAAGGTCTCGGTGATTTGGTCGGTTGATTTTTTGAGCTTGTCGACCGTTGCGATCGCGGAGTCGTATAGCTCACGATCAGAGATCAGTTTGCCCACGGTGCCTTCCCCATTGGCTATGTCCCCGGAAACTTTTTCGAGGTTCGTCAGCATGTTGCTCAGTTTGTCCTTGTTTTGCTGGATCAAATCTCCAAGGGGGCCCAGGATGTCCCCAAAGGTGTCGCCGGAAAAGGATGAAGTCATGTTTTCCACGCCCTCCGCCACGCCCTCCAGCTTGGCCATCAGTGTGCTGAGATCAGGTTGTTCCAGCGTGACCAGTTCGGTACCGTTTTCTATGGGGACACCGGCTTCGCCGAACTTGACCGCCACATAGTGCTGGCCCATGAGTCCTTCGAATTGGATGGACGCTTCACTGTCGGTGCGGATGGCCGCCTGTTTGTCCTGGTCGATTTCAAGCTCCACCAGAACCTTGTTCGAGTCAAAAGCAATGGTCGCCACGCGTCCCACCTGCACGCCGGCCACCTTGACGGGGTCTCCCTTTTTAAGGTCTTTGATGTTCTCAAACCGGGTTCGGACCGTGACAGTATCCGAAAAGAGACTGACGGATCCTGCTACTTCCATGAGGATGAATGAGGCCACCAGGGCCAGGATCACAAACAAGCCCACCTGTGCTTCGGACGTCCCACGGTTCTTACGTGGGGGGATCGCTGATGGGGTGGGTTTAGCATCGGGGTGTTGTTTTGGTGCGTTCATGTTGCCAATCGGGTTATTGGGTCTTGTTTTGATAATCTTGAATACTTCCCGCGTTCAGGAAGCGGATTGTTTCTTCGTCGGAATGCTGAGTGATTTCTTCTGGTGAGCGTGGTTCGGTCAGTACACCGTTCTTCATAAATGCGATCTTGTGGCCAATGCCGAAAGCCAGATCACGGTCATGGGTCACGACGATGGAGGTAGTTCCGTATTCCTGGTTTAAGTGCTGGATTTCCTTGCCGATGGTGACAGCGCTCAAGGGATCCAGTTCACTGGTGGGTTCATCGTAGAAAATCATTTGTGGATTAATCGCCAGGGCGCGCGCGATGGCCACACGTTTTTTCATTCCTCCTGAGAGCGCGCTCGGCATCTTGTGCTTGTCGATATCGACACTCAGCCCCACTTTTTCCAAGGAATTGTTGACGATGGGATCAATGTCGGTGTCCCGCATGCACTTGGTTTCCTTGAGATACAATCCAACGTTTTCACCGACAGATAGTGAATTGAGGAGTCCGCCTGACTGAAACACAATGGCCAGTTCAAGCTTCTCCCGGGTGGCGGGATCATGGATGGATGCATCGTTCATCAGTACCTCACCGGAGTCGGGGACTTCCAAACCGATGAGATGGCGTAGCAATACACTTTTTCCGCTGCCGCTTGGTCCCATGATGACGAAGATAGTGTGAGCTTCGGCGACAAAGTCGATCCCCTTCAGTACAAGATTACCGTCGTAGGATTTTTTCAGCCCACGCACTTTCAGATCCACAGAGTTGTTGCTGGAAGAGGTCATTCGAAATATACAAACAGCCGTGTGACGAAATAGTCCAGGATCAGGATAAAGACGATTGATTTGACAACGGATTGCGTGACCGATGCGCCGATGGCTCGCGGTCCTCCTGACGTTTGCATGCCCTGGTAGCAACTCACAAGCCCTATGACGACTCCAAATATCGTGCTTTTGCTGACTCCGTGGATCAGATCAGGCCATCCCACCGCGATGCGAAGGTTGCTCATGTAGGATTGATAACTGATCCCGATATCATGGTTCATGACGGAGACCAGGCCGCCGCCAAGCCAGCCTACCAGGATGGCAAAGATGACCAACATGGGAAGCGCCGCCGAAATGGCGATCATGCGCGGCAGTACGAGGTATCTGATCGGATCAATTTTCATGGTCTTGAGAGCGTCGATTTCCTGGTATACCTGCATCGAACCTATCTCCGCTGTCATGGCCGAACCGACTCGGCCGGCGATCAGTATGGACATCATGACGGGGGCGAGTTCCTTGCACATCGAGAGTCCGACGAGTTGACCGATCACAAACGGCAGGCCACGTTCGACCAGAACCGGACCGGATTGAAGAGCGAGCACCCCACCAATGAACAACGAAAGGATACAGCTCATCAATAACGACGCGTTGCCGATTTCGAAAAAGGCCGACAGCACCTTGTCGCGTTGTCGCCAGGCATGGGGCAGAGCCTGCAGCGTTTGCCACCCCAGCAAGATCATGGCTCCGATAGACCGAATCATATCATTAGAAAATACATTTCAATGGAGATATCCAAGCATCTTATGCCGCAATGATCAAGGGGTAGACGAACTTGTTCTGAATGGAATGAAAAACAGGCGCCATTGACGTTTGCTTTCCTTCCGTTGGTATTGAACGAGCCCGAAGCAGAAGGAAACCTTGTGCGAGTGCTCGGTCGTTTCAGAACGAAACAGGTTCCAGAAAAAGGATCGACTGGATTTGCCTGTCTCACCGTTCGCTTCTGAACGCCAGATCGACCACGCGTGTGAAAAATTACGTTCGATACTTTCATTCCCGGGAAGAATGGGCTCCAGTAACGCCAGGGCCTGAAACCGGCGATCGCCATTTTGCTTGCGCTCGGTGGTCAGGAGCGGCCACAAGCTCCAGCGTTCGTAGGTGGTTTCTCCCGAGTCGAGAAGACGCTCTTCCACATGTTGATAGAGATAGAGAAGGAGTTGGTGTCGTCCGCGAACGGTCACTTGCGTTTTCCGTTCACGGTATCGAAAGATAGGCCAGAGAGCGAAGTCGCTTCGCAATGAGTCGTTGTAGCTCAGTCCAAAGAGCGGCCAAAATCGGCGTGTTGTCTTACCTTCTCCATTTGCCCAAACCACAATCGGCCAAGGAAATCCATACTCGCGATACTGTTTTTCCCTATCATGAGTAATTGTGAAACCGAGTGGCCACGGGGCGGTGATGGAATCACGATTCGGGGATTTCAGGTAACTGTAAAAAGGCACAAAGGCGCTTTGTTGCTGTGGATTTTCAGTTCCGATCCCGTTTTTTTGATTGAAAAAGAAAGGCCAGAAGAGAGTGAGTCTGCGGTGGCCGCCGATGGTTTCCTCTTCACCATTCATCAAGGTGCGTGTCGTTGGCTCCTTGGTTTCCCAGCCAGCAAATGGCCAAACCTGCCAACCCTGCAACGCGTTTCCCTTGCGGAAATGGATCAATGGCGCCAGATAGTTGCGCGTGATGATATCCTTTTTGCTGGTTTTTACATACATGGGCCACAACACGAAATCGATTTCATCCCGCAACAGTTTGTTTTTCATGTGTCCATAAAAGGGGAGAAACGCGGTGTAGTTGTCCTCTGGTCGTGTGCTGCGTTGTTGAAAATAGAAAGGAAAGACGGCGAAACGTTGCGCGTCGGATTGGTCTCTGCCCTTTCCTCCGTGAGCATTGATGAACTGGAGCAACTGCAGGCGGTATTCCTTACCGAAACGATCGTAGCCGAGCAGGGGATAAAACAGATCCCATTCGTCGGAGTCCACATCCGAGTTCTGGCTACGCGTGTAAACAAAAGGGATTCCCTGGGTGCGGGTGGCTCCGTAGGACTCCTGATACAATAAAGGGCCAAAGTATTCCTCTCTCAACCCTTCATTGAGCGTGGACTCAAAGGACTGCGCCAGAGGGCCGAAGGACGAGCCAGCTTCCCCTTTAAAAGAAAAGCCAATCGCCAAACAAGCCATCACCCATCCAAGGAGTTTGTTGTGTGTCGGGAAATTCAATTGTGATTCAGTTTGATGCCATTTTAAAGCTGCCCGGACTTCGGTCAAGCGCCCTCAGCGGATCCTGATAAAATCACGGGAATGCTGTCATGGGCTGTGAAGACTCATCAAGGATCGTGAGCCCGGACAAAAAAATCCCCGCCATCCATGAGGTTGGCGGGGTGAAAGTGATAACGGTGATGAATCTGAATGTGGGTCAATTGGACTTGGTTTCCGCAGTCTCTTCCTGTGTTTCGTCTTCGTCATGCAATTCGTCTTCACCGTGCAATTCGCCTTCGTCATGCAATTCGCCCTCGTCATGCAATTCGGCCTCGTCGTGCGGTTCCAGATCGTCATGGTGTCCATCCTCCTCCGGATGTTCATCCACATCACCTTCGTCCGCTTCAAGTGCTTCTTCAGAAAGATGTTTGAGATGCTTATCGAACTTCCGCTCCTGTTGCTGTTTGGGGAGTGGTGAAAGCGTCATGGAGATGCGTTTTCCGCGCAGATTGGGGCGCACATCGACTTTTCCCATGGTTTCCAGATCGTCACAAACCCTGTTCATCATGTCGAATCCCAGATTGCGGTGAGCGTTCTCGCGGCCTCGGAACCTTAATTGCACCAGTAGTTTATCCCCGTGAGCCAGGAATCGCTCGGCGCGGGCCAATTTGATGCCGTAATCATGTTCATCAATGGCGATGCGAAGCTGGATCTCCTTGGTTTTTTGTTTGTGTGTGTCGGCTGCTTTCTTTTTCTTGGATTGCTCGTATTTATATTTGCCGTACTCGATGATCTTACAGACGGGGGGGGTGGCATTTCCTGCTATTTCCACCAAGTCCATACCGGCATTTTTAGCCAGTGCGATTGCTTCACGCGTGTCCATGACGACATTTTTATCACCATGCACCACCCTGACCTCACGAGCGCGAATCCGGTGATTCACCCGGGTTCTATCCTGAAATCTCTTATGGAAAAACTTCTTTTTACCTTTAATAACTGACTCCTAATTAATGTATCCAGTTGAAACCCCTAGTCCAGAGGTCGGTGCAGTCTCCCAAACATTTTTGCAAGGATCAAGCCTGAATGAGGTTTTTGTGTGTTTGTGTGGTGTGATTCAAAGTGGCGGAATACCGGCTTTGTTTCGTTGGGTGACATCCCTGTTGAAAGGTTTGATCACTTTGGTGCGTGTCACCGGCCAGTGTTTATTGATGTTCGACCGGGTCCTGATTCTTGAGGTCTGCTCTCAGACCAGGGTTGCCATTCATGCCAAAGCGGTCTATAAGCTCTGTGTCAATGTTCATCTCCAATTTCAAATTTCATTCGTGGCGCATGGTTTGCGGCGTGGCTGTGACGATGTCTTCCGCAATGTTGAACGCGGAACCGATCGATTTCTCGCGCCAGATTCTCCCCATTCTCTCCGAAAACTGTTTCGTTTGTCACGGACCTGACACGCGCAATGAAAAGGATTTGCGCTTGGACTCCAGAGAGGCGGCGACGAGGGATCTGGGCGGCTATCATGCATTGGACCCAGATCACCCCGAACAAAGTGAAATCCTGACACGCCTTCGTGACAAGGACGACCCCATGCCGCCCAAAGACGCCGAGAAGCAATTGACCGAAGCACAGAAGCAGTTGCTGGAACAATGGGTTAAAGAAGGTGGCGCATATGACCTGCACTGGGCATTCAAAAAGCCGGTCAAGAATCAGGCATGGGTTGACGCCCAAAAGGTAGATTATCCCAATCCAATTGATGCCTTTATAGCAGCCGGAATGCGTGAAAAGGAGGCTGACTTTGCTCCTGAAGCAGACAAGTCGGTTCTGGCAAGGCGTGCAGCGTTGACCTTGACCGGGTTGCCTCCCGAGTTGTCCGACCTCTCCCTGCACATGGCCGACGCGACGGAAGAAGCCTCCGGGAAATGGATTGATCAATTGCTGAAAGATCCCAAGTATGGGGAACATCAGGCGCGTTACTGGCTAGATGCCATTCGTTACGGAGACACGCATGGGTTGCATCTCGATAATCGGCGAGGTATTTATCCTTTCCGTGACTGGGTGGTTCGGGCTTTCAACGACAACATGGCGTTTGATCAGTTCATCACCTGGCAGTTGGCCGGGGATTTGTTGCCTGATCCCACACTTGAGCAACAGCTGGCTACCGGATTCGTGCGTATGAATCCCACAACCTCCGAGGGGGGGGTTATTCCTGCTGAATTCCAAGCCAAGAATAATTTCGATCGCGTTGAAACATTCGGGACCGTATTTCTCGGCATGACCATGGTCTGCGCCCGTTGTCACACCCACAAATATGACCCCATAACCCAGAAGGAATATTACGAACTCCTCGCCTTTTTTAACAGCACGTCCGAAAATCCACTCGACGGAAACGCCTATCTGTATGGACCCACCTTGAATGTTCCGGAAAACCAGCCGGCTTGGCACGAATGGCTCGAATTGAGCACCCGGCAGGATGCGCTGTTGAAGGGGGTTGACGCCGATACCGTGACCAACTCTCTCGGCAGTTTAGAGAAATTTGGAGATTGGGAAGCAGAAGAGTGGAAACGTTCCAAATCGGTTTCCGTGGACGCGGTGGTTCCGGATGATTCGGCGTTTGAAGAACTGAAGGCTGAACACAAGGGGTATAAAAAGGATCGCCTGGGTTTTGTGAATGAAGCGGTCTGGGTGAAGTTCCGACTTCGATCACCCGTTGCACAGACCTTGTGGCTGACTTTCTCCGGAGGCACGGATTCCGCCGTTTTCCTGGATGGCAATCCAATCGCTTCTCCCACACGCCAATTACCGGATCAACGTTTTGTCAGCCTGCCACTCGTGGTGAATCAAGGTGAGCAGGAAGTCATCGTAAAAATGTCCGGCACCGAAGTTCAGGTAGCCCAGGAAGTGCGCATTGAAACTCCCTGGAAATCCTGGTCGGGCAAAAAGGATTGGGCGGCTTGTGGAGCCGCTGACCAACTTCGTATGCTGGCGGATTCAAAGGGGCCTCTAGCCGGTATGAAGGGGCGTATGGAGGCCTTTGAACTGGCTCGTCGCTTGGCCATGGCAGAGGCCAATTTCACGACCACACTCGTTGCCAAAGATCTGAAGGAACCTCGCGAAACAAGATTGCTCAATCGCGGTGAATACGATCAACCAACGGGAGACCCTCTAACTCCGAACGTGCTTTCCGTCATGGGAACTCTGCCTGCGTCCGCTCCCAAGAATCGCCTTGGCCTAGCTCAATGGCTGACCTCCCGGGACCACCCTGTCGTGGCGCGTGTCTTGATCAACCAGCTTTGGCAACGCGTTTTTGGTGTTGGACTGGTGCGCACTCCCGAAGATTTCGGATTACAGGGACAACAACCCACGCATCCCGAATTGCTCGACTGGTTGGCCGTGGAATTTCAAGACAGTGGTTGGGATCTACAACACATGATCCGCCTGATGATGACCAGTCGGACTTACCGGCAGGATTCCTCCTGGCGCCCTGATGTCAGTGATCCCGAGAACCGTTTGTTTGCGCGAGGGCCGAGTTACCGTCTGGATGCTGAAGTCATCCGCGACACAGGATTGTGGGCCGCTGATATCCTGGACCCGCATATGGGCGGTGAAGGGGTCAAGCCCTATCAACCCAGCGGCATGTGGATGGCCATGGCACACCCGGCCAGCAACACCAAACTCTACGAGCGTGATCGTTCGCATCGAGCTTATCGCCGCAGTCTCTATGTCTATTGGAAACGCACCAGTCCGCATCCGATGATGACTCTATTCGATGCTCCAAGTCGCGAGGTGAGTTGTGTTCGACGATCGCGTACGAATACCTCTTTGCAGTCGCTTGGATTGTTGAATGAAACTCAACGCACCGAAATGGCGCGTATGCTTGCGGGACGTTTGATCACCGAACGGTTTTCGGATCAGGAACGATTGGATTACCTGTTCGGTCTCCTTGCAAGCCGTCCCGCCAATCAAGCCGAGCACAAAGCTTGTCTGGACCTCCTCAGCAACATGCGTGAGCGATATGCCAATGATGAAGAAAGCGCCCGCAGCTTGATTTCGGTCGGTGATTTGCCCAGTGAATATGATTTGCCCGCCGTGGAACATGCTGCCTGGACCCAGGTCGCCACCATCGTATTGGCCAGCGATTCGGCAATCATGCTTTATTAACCTTTTGAAACACGAAAACTTATCATGATGGACTCATTTCATCCCCTGCGAGAACACGATTTGATGATGACTCGCCGGCAATTGTTCGGTCGCGCTGCCCTGGGGCTTGGGACCGCCGCGATGGCAAACGTTCTCAGCCCGTCCATGCTGGCCCAGGGCGGAGCCCGACTTGGCGCCGAAGGCACTCATCACAAAGCCAAAGCCAAACGCGTCATTTACCTGTTCATGAGCGGGGGTCCGAGTCACCTCGATCTTTGGGATTACAAGCCAAAGATGCAGGATATGTTCAACGAACAGCTGCCGGACCATGTGCGCAGCGGCCAGCGCGTGACCGGCATGACGGCCAACCAAAAGAATGGCCTGCCCCTGGCTCCGAGCAAATACAAATTTACACTTCACGACAACAATGATCGCGGCCTTTGGGTGAGCGAACTGCTGCCCCACACTGCCACCGTGGCAAAGGAGCTATGCGTGGTGCATTCCACGTATACCGAAGCGATCAATCATGACCCTGCCATCACGTTCATTCAGACAGGTAGTCAGGTGCCGGGACGTCCAAGTTTGGGCGCATGGTTAAGCTACGGTTTGGGCAAGATGAACGAGAATCTTCCCAGCTATGTCGTCATGCACGCCCGCACCAACTTCGCCGAACAAAGTCTCTTTGCGCGTCTTTGGGGAACAGGTTTCATGCCTTCGGATCATCAGGGTATTTTGTTGCGAAGCGAAGGAGATCCGGTGTTGTATCTCAACAACCCTGCAGGTGTCTCCGGAAAAGACCGTCGCAAGCAATTGGACGCTCTTGCTGCACTGAACCAGCAACACTACCAACAGTTCAGCGATCCCGAAGTGCTTTCACGCATTCGTCAGCATGAAATGGCTTATAAGATGCAGACTTCCGTGCCTGAACTCATGGATCTTTCCGATGAAAGCGAGGATACCTTTGAGCTTTACGGCGAAGAAGCAAAGCAACCCGGAACCTTTGCCGCCTGTTGTTTGAACGCACGACGCCTTGCCGAGCGGGGCGTTCGCAACATTCAGATTTTCCACCGGGGATGGGATGCTCATGGCAACCTTCCCAAGGAACACGAATCTCAATGCAAAGACATCGATCAGGGCTCCGCTGCACTTATCAAGGATTTGAAACGGCGAGGCATGCTCGATGACACACTCGTTGTTTGGGGGGGCGAATTTGGCCGCACTGCTTATTGTCAAGGTGGATTGACACGCCAAAACTACGGACGCGATCATCATCCAAGATGTTTCTCCATCTGGATGGCTGGCGGCGGGGTGAAACCCGGCATCACCTACGGTCGCACCGATGACTACGGATACAACATCACCGATGCCGATGGCAACACGTTGGACCCCCAGCCTACGCCTGGCAAATTCACCCCCGGCACCATGCATATCCACGACCTGAATGCCACCATCCTGCACCTGCTCGGCATCGATCACAAACGCCTGACCTACCGCTACCAGGGCCGCGACTTCCGATTAACGGACGTGCACGGCCACGTTGTTCATGACATCGTGGCATAGAGCTACCGGTTGATCGGATCAGTATTGAATAGTGAATAGTGAATTTAGAATGGTGAATTGAGTGTGGTTAGTGTTCCGAGACCATTAGCCATTTCCAACGAACAAACACCACCGGCCTTTCAAACCATGAGTTTGTGCTAGGGATTTTTTCTACGATGACTTTGTGTTGATCGGGATCGGCTTCTATCCAGGTTTCGTCACCGATATAGGCAAATGCATGAATTCCCTCTGCGGTGATGGCTACATCACCCACTTGCAGCAACGAGTGATCTGTCTGGTTGATGCTCTTACTTTCGAACAGGCGGGTTGTCCAGTCACGGTAGCCATGTAAGAGTGCATCCGCTGAACCGTCATACCACCATAGTTCCAGGGCTTCCCGAATTGGGAGTCCATTGAATGTTCGTAATCCGTATCTGACCTGAGCCCAAAAAAGGCCTTTTCTGACCAAGCCTGAACAATCGATACCAACAAGATTTTCGCCACCCCAGACATATCGGGTTCCATGAAACCATCTCAATGATCGGGTATAATCCTTTTCAAGTTCTTCAGGTGATACTTTCCTTCCCGGTAGACAAAGCAAAATAAGCAGTAAACAACTTGGAACAATGAAACAAAAACGAATCCACTTTTGATGCCACCAAAGAATGACTCCACCACCGACGGTTGCAACGAGACCAAATACAAACAGGATACGGGTCAACTGGTATTCAATGGGATAAACCCAAACCAACAGCGTCGCGATGAGTATCCATGTCCACAGACGTTTAAAGATCGGTTTGAACTGTTTCTCGGGCATGGAACTCTTCAGCCTTTCTCTTCATTTTGCTTCCTGATGAATCTTCATTATCACTGCCCCTAAGTCTCGAGTCCAGAAAATCGGGATGGGCGTGAGTTTCGTCAATACGGATATGGGGTGTCGGATACTGTTGGGTTTTCCATTGTGGAGTGAAATGCAGGGGATGGACGCCACAAGGTTGCGCGTCGACGACCCGATCTACCTGTTGGTTGAGTCAAATACCATTTTGCCGTTCACAAATGTGCGCAACACCTGGATGTCTCGGATGTCATTTTCCGGGCAGGTGAGGATATTGCGGTCGAGTTCGATGAGGTCGGCGAGTTTGCCGGGTTCCAGTGATCCGGTTTCGTTTTCCAGGAACATGAGTTGGGCGTTGTTCATGGTGTAGAACCGGATGGCCTGCATGCGGGTGAGTCCGTGTTCGGCATGCATCCGGCCCTCGTAATCGAGCGCCTTGCGTGTGATGGCCACCCACATGCCGAGGAATGGATTGTAAGGATTGATGGATCGAAGCCCACCGATCTTTTGCATGTGATCGCTGCCTCCACCCGTCAGGACACCCGTTTCAAACATGGGGCGCAAGGGTTGGAAATACTCCATGCGATGATAGGGGAATTGTTTGCTCAGGGTTCGACTGTCGAGATAGAGCCAGACTGGTTGGATGTCGGCGGATATGCCTAGAGCGGCCATGCGGTCAATGGCTTCCGGCGACATGAAATTACAGTGAGTAATATTGGGGCGTGTGGACTGAATCGGGTTTGTCTGATTTACAAATGCGTAGGCTTCGATGAGGGCATGCACTGCTCCATCGCCTACACTGTGAGCCGTGAATTGAAGTCCGCCTTGTACCGCTGCCTGTATCGCCGCGCGCAGGGATTCATCTGAAATGAACCGAATACCGTGGTAATGCGGATCATCGATTCCATAAATGTCGCTGGTGCCCCAAGGTTCGAGCAGGAAAGCGCTGCCCGTGAGCATGCCTCCGTCTAGAAACATCTTTACTCCGATGGTGCGTAGAAATGGATCCCGATTCGTGTGCAAGGGTTCTTTCGCGATGGTTTGAATGCGATCCACCAATCCTTCGGGATCCAATTGATTGCTGACTGACCTGGAAAGAGCTACACGCACTGATAATTGATTGTCTTCTTGTATCCGTTTGTAAATTTTTACCGCGCCGTCCGAAGCGTTGCGATCCACGATGCCGGTGATGCCATTGGCGTTGTAATCGCGCATCAGTTCGATCAATCGTGTTTGGCGATCCTTGTCGGTCGGGCTCTTCCCGGTGGACGGAATGCTCAACAACCGACTCCAACCACGAAGGATCCCTGAGGGTTCGCCGGTTTTGGGATTGGTTTCCACCTTGCTGCCCTCCGGCACATCCATGTCCTTTCGAATGCCTGCTCTTTCAATAGCGAGTGTGTTGAGCGACGCATCCGGACCCGTTCTGAAAATGACCGGATGGTTTGGAGCCACTCTGTCCATTTCCTGGCGCGTTGGATAGCGGCGTTCTTTCAATCTCGTGATGAACACTTGCTGGATGACGATCCAATCGCCTTCGGGAACGGTCTGGGTTCTGGATGCGATATATGCCAGCACATCGGATATTTGATGCAGGTCCGGGATGGCGTGATCAAATTCGATCATGGCCGCACCGAGAGGGTGAGTGTGGGAATCGATCAGACCCGGAAGCACGGACCGGCCTCCCAGATCGATGATTTCAGTGGAGGAATCAGCCAGTTTGAGAATGGTCTGATTATTGCCCGTAGCCAGGATGTTGTTTCCGCCAATGGCGATGGCCTCCGTAATGGTTTCGTTCCCATCCATCGTCACGACGGATCCGTTGTGGTAAATCAGATCCGGAGCGACGGCCGAACATGACGGACCAACCCAAAACAAATGTCCGAGGATAAACGACAGCGCGATGCTGATGACATGATGGAATGCCGTTGGGCTCATGGAGCGAGAATACCACCCGTTCATGTGATTCGCACAGTAATTTATTGGTTGTCTCACACAAAGACACAAAGCCACGAAGGAAGCGGAAAGTGACATGATTACAAGCCCCTATTGTTGGGAATAAAACAACAGGTCAGGGTTCCAGTAATGGAGGTTATCGCATACTTGCGCATCTCATTTTGGCTTGATGAGTTGAGTCAGCGAATCAATAACTTATCTCCTGGTTTTAAGGCTTTTTCTGCACTGTCATGATAGGCGAAGGCCCCGATATCACCATTTGGTAAGTGGATAATAGGTTGCATCTTCACAAAGTTTTCGGACGGTATTTCATTGATGAGCCGGTCTCTGAAGGCGCGCGCCACATCGGCATCCAACAGTTCCTTGTCTGGCCAATACTTCGAACGGACGAGCAAACCCACAATGGCATCATGATAGCTTTTAGCTTGGTCGCCCCAAGTGGTTTTGCCGTCAATCGGTACAAGAACGGGAACCATTTTACCTGGCGGATCGGATTCGTTCGTGGAAGGTACATATGTCTTCTTTGAATAGAGTGCATTTTGATCCTTCCGTTTGCATTGGTGATAGCATCTAAGATTTGAGAAGATATCTCCAGTGATCATCGGGTTTTCTGCTCGGTCGATTTCCTTTAGCATATGATAGAGTTGCTCAAATTCGGCGGTATAGATTTGAGGGTTGTTGTAAAATGCTACCATGTATCCATGATTTTTAACCGCTGTTTCCATTTCTGGATCTCCGGTGAAGGTTGCAGGATTGTTCGGATCGTACCTCGAAGGATCATATTTGAGCGTCTGATGATAGGTTGGTTCGTAAGGAAAATTGGCTTTCCAATTTTCCAAACGCTGTTTTTCGGTAGCTTCCTCGACATTTTGCTTTTCAAGTGCTCTTGCTTCTTGCTCCTGTAGTCTTCGGTATATGGCAATGCCATTACGTGCATCGATGGATGTCTTGTTGTTAAACGAAGGATTGTTGGATTGCTCTTTCGACCATTCATTCTTGTTGTTGAAGTCTAGCCTTGTTTTCGGTTCAGGATCCTTTGGCCAAAAATAAACGAACAGGATAACCAGAAAAGCGAGAACACCGAGAGCAGCTTGCTTCTTATTTAAATTTTTCATGAAAAATTTCTTTCAGTAATAATTTTAACACTTGCCAGATTAAAAAGTGCCGTAATCAAGATCATATTCATAAACCACCCATTGGTGTTCGTTGATAAGGGTGTCTATAAGTTCTTTCGGATTGTGCATTGCCAGGGATGTCCAGTTGAGGAGGTTGCTATTTGGCCATTGAGCTTTCCATTTACGTTTGCATGTACCATGTGCGCTGGGACCTGAAATAATTTCGGTGTTTTCAGGAAGTAGGTCAACATTGGTGACCTTGTCTGCCTGGATTTTGCTGACTTGAACCACTCTTCTTGTTTCCTTGCTTCTTTCAACGCTCGTGAGTCCTTCAGCCAACGTATAATCCAGATCTGCAAGTTTGTATCTTATTTCGAGAGCAAAATCTCCTTGTAGATTTCTGAGGCCTTCACCTCCGTTGTTTGAATAGTTTGAAAAGATGACATATTTGGCGTCCCAGAATTTGATGGTTCCCGTTCCGATCCAGGTTTCATCATCATTGACCACCGTAACAATTCCTTTTCCCGCGACTTGTGATCGAGTGATGATTTTTCCCGATTCATCGATATTGTAGACATGCCAGTGGTGATACGAAAATTCACGATCAAGGAGTTCAAATCCTCCGTTTGCGTGTTCTTCTCCTCGCAGGTGGTTTTGTTGATAGGTCTGTTGGTAGCCAGAAAACTCATCCGCATACCAGTTGGCGTTGACCGAATTGCCATAATCCATCCAAACGGCACCGGCGCTGGCAATGGATTCCCCTTCACGTGTAACCATGCGTTCGGCGGCGTCCATGACCGCGCCGTCAATGCCTTCGATGACTTTCCCCATGATGTAGTCTCCTGCTTTGATCAGGACATCGTAAAGATCTGCCTTTGCTGTCATATGAGTTAAAAATAAGCAGGTGGCTAAAATGAATGTTTTTCCTGCTTTAGGGTAAACTCCTGATTGCTTTCTCATCTTCTTTTCCTTTTTTGATTTGTTCCTTCTTCACTTGAGACCATTGTGATGGATTAATTTTACTGGGTGAGGGAGGGAATGCAAAAGAGGATGCTTTTTGGGAGTGATTTTTTGGGAGTAATTAGATGTCGCGTTTTGGTGATGGCTATTACTGAAATAATCTTGTGGTTGATATGCTCACACAAAGACTCCAAGCCACGAAGGAAACCGTTCTTGGAAAGCAAAAAATTCGTGTTCTTCGAGGCTTAGTGGTTGGTTTATTTGGTTTCTTCTCCAAATCTCCATTGAAAGGGGCTCAGTGTATCTGGGGTGGTATTCTCGGTGAGTGCTTTGGATAGCACTTCTCCGATGCCTGCTGAATGTTTGAAACCGTGTCCCGAGCAGGGTGAGGCGATCCATACTTTATTGTTTTCGGGGTGGTGATCGATGAGGAATCCGAAGTCCGGTGTGACCGTGTATTGGCAGGCTACAGAACGAATGCACTTTGCCCTGATGCGCAGGTGGGTGCTGGCGGATTCGAACATTGTTTGTGTTTCTTCACTGGTAACCGTTTTGTCCAGAAGATCAGGATTGCATGGTATATCAAATTGTTCGCCGGCAATTTTGAGCCCTTTGCCGGAACCGCCCAATTCAGGGAATCCGTAAAACATGGAATGAGTGGCATCCGGTACCCGGATGAAAATGGGCATGTTTTCGGGACTGAACATGTCTTTCGGTCCATCGGTTTGGAACCAATGTAACAACTGTCGGTAAGTGCGGGTGACGGGTTGCCATTCCGGGACTAGTTTGCCGATCCAAGGTCCGGCTGTAAGGACGATGCGTTCAGTCCGGTACGTACATTGATCTGTCTTGATGCAAAATCCCTCTCCATCCTTTCTCCATGAGTGAAATGATTCGTTAAAGCGAATGCCTGCCCCCAGAATCCTTGCCTGGTCCAACTGGGCTTGAATGCAGGCCTCGGGGCGTACATAGCCGGCTTCAGGTTCGTAATATCCGGATTCACCTGAGTGAAACTTGAATTGAGGGAATCGCTCCGACATTTCATCCGTGGTCAGACGTTCATGTTGAATCTGATGTTTGGCGGCAACTTCGCATGTTGTCTTCAGAAAATCTTCAGCACCATGTGCCGCCTTGCGGCCGTTTGAGCCCGCAAAGATGAGGCCTCCGACTTGGTGCAGTAACGAACTGCCGGTGGCGGATTCCAACTCCCGCCAGATTTCGTGGGATCGTTTGACCAGCGGGACATAGGCCTCGCCTTCTCCCAAGGCCAGGCGGGTAATGCGTGTTTCACCGTGGGAAGAGCCACGGTTGTGCGGTGGTTGAAATTGATCAATGCCCAAAACATGCACTCCCGCTTTGGCCAACTGGTAAAGAGTGGCGCTACCCATGGCGCCAAGACCGATCACGACAACTTCCGGAGATCGCATATGTGTGGCAGGAATTAATCGGATAAGGCTCCCGTGCAACTGCTACCAGCCCCGGCGCAGCAGGCCAGGCAATGGTTTCCCGTCTGAATGTCGATCTTCGTCCATGTCTCCGGATCAATGTCCCAAAGATAGAGAGGTTTGCCATTTCTCAGTTGCATGTTGAGCATTTGATTGAAATCACAATCATATACTTCGCCCAGGTATCCAACGCTGATCGTACTGCGGCACATCAGGCCGGTTACAGTCGCCGGGTTGAAAGACTCCACCAACAAGTCCATGTAAGCTTCGAGTTGGCCACTGGTTTTCAAATCTTCAGCAAAGCGGGCGATGGGTTGGTTGGTGATGGTGAATAGTTGGTCGAATACGATTCCGAATTCCTTCTTGAGAGCTTCTTTGTAGTCTTGTTCCAGTTCGGCTTGTGGTCCGGGTAATTTGGGGCCGAGCGGATTGTAAACCAGATTCAGTTTGAGTGTCCCCGATCCGTAGCCGGCACGGTTCAATTTTTGGAGACCGCGAATGCTCTTTTCAAAAACGCCATGGCCTCGTTGTTTGGAGACATTGTCGGCGGTGTAACAGGGCAAGGAGGCGATGACTTCGACTTCATGGTCAGCCAGGAATTGATCCAAATCTTCAAAGCCGGGTTCTTCCAGGATGGTCAAATTGTTGCGATCCATGACGTGGCATCCCGCTTCTTTGGATGCTTTGACCAATGGACGAAAGAATTCGCTAAGTTCGGGCGCACCTCCCGTGATATCGACCTTGGCTGGGCGATACTGATCAATCCAGTGAGAGATCTTTTCGAAGGTAACGGCATCGATGGTTTCCGTCCGCCACGGGGCGGCGTCCACATGACAATGTCGACAGGCCTGATTGCATTGGCGACCGACATTGATTTGCAATGTGTTCAACTGTCCCCTCTGCAAATGAATCTCATGCGCCGCCAATCTATGTTCAAACTGATTCATGGTAACCAGAGCGACCATACACGGAGCATATTCCAAAAGCGATGGTTTTTGAGAAGGAATCGTATGTTTAGGTATGATATTTTCTCACACGAAGCCACTCAGACACGAAGGCTTTTTTTATGCCCAATGCTTCCTTCCGTTAAATTCTAGTGGCTTCGTGTCATTGTGTGAGATCATTTCAGCGGTAGAGTAGCTGGTCACCTGATTTTAATGCTTTCTCAGCATCGTCATAGTAGCCGAATGCACCGATCTGACCGTTGGGGAGTTCCACTACATCCCTCATTTCGAAGAGATTATCTGATGGGATTTCGTCCAGGAAACGGTCTCTAATCGTTCTTGCCGTTTCCGCGCTCATTTCTTCCTTATTCGGCCAGCATTTTTTCAAGGCAAGTAATCCAACAATAGAATCCCTGTATCCTTCCATCTTGTCGCCCCATGTTGTTTTTCCATCAATGGGAACACGAGCCTCTGTCATTCCTTGCGACGATTCATTCATGGTATCGTTTTGAACAAGGCCTGGTCGGGACCACAGATCTGTAGGGGCGAAGCGTTGGCTTTTGTAGTAGTGAATCAGCATGTTGAAAATACGCCCTGTCATAATGGGATTGTCTGCCCGATCCACTTCTTCCAGCATGTGATATAACTGTTCGAACTCGGAGCTATAGATGTTTGGGTTATTGTAAAAAGCCACCAGAAATCCATGATTCTTCACCGCTGTTTCCATCTCGGGATCACCGTGGAAGGTTGAAGGATTAGCCGGATCATACCTCGTTGGATCATAAGTTAATGTGGGGTGATGGGTCGGCTGGTAAGGAAAGTTTTCCCTCCAACGTTGTCTCCGTAATGCTTCAGCCTCCTCTGCTTTTGTTTTGTCCTCCTTTATTTCCTGCATTTGTCTGTGTGATTCTATATTCGCGTTCAGGTTAGCCAAAGCAGGTAGCGGTGTGGTCGACCGAGTGGCGGGAATTTCTTGCGCTTCAGGTTCCAGGTTTGGTTTGGAAACGGTTTGGCGGTTTGTTGTGCTCTGACGGAACAAAATACAAACCGCCAATACCAAAAGCGCCAACCCTATTTTCATCCGTTTGAGCTTGGATTTGTTCATGATCGTTTACATGTTCTATTTACGATTTGTTTTGAAGCTCAATTCCATCCGTAATCGACTTGGTATTCGTACATGCCCCACTCGCTTTCATTGATCACTGCGTCAAAGAATCTTTCCCGATCAAAAAGTATCATTCTTGCCCATTCCTCCACGCTGTAATTGGGCATGTTGCGTTTATAAACACGTTTGCACTTTCCGTATGCGGCGGGACCTTCAAAGATTTCGGTGTCATTTTCCAGAAGGTCGACATTTGTGACATTCTCAGCTTGTATTTTACTCACTCTGACATAGCGATAGTCCTCCCTAGCGCGTTCAGAGCTTGTTAATCCGTATTCGGCTGAGTAATCCAAATCAGCCAGTCTGTATTCAATTTTGAGGTTGAAATCACCCCCGGGGCGTCTGAGTAATTCTCCTCCCGTGTTTGAGTAGTTGGAGCTGATGACATAACTGGCGTCCCAATGCTTGACGGTTCCTGAGCCGATCCATGTGTCCTCACTATTGACAACCACCACAAATCCAGTTCCAGCTATGCGCTCCTGATTTTGTAATAGCAGGGGATCTTCCAAGGTTCCTAAACCTTCCTCATTCCATACTTCCCAGTCGTGATATGAGAAATATCTGTCAAGAAGTTCGAATCCACCGTTGATGTGCTCCTCCCCCTGGAGATGGTTTTGTTGGATGGTTTGGTGGTAGTTGCCGAACTCATCGGCATACCAATACGCTTCCAGAGCAGTGCCATAATCCATCCAGATGGCACTCGCACTTTCACTGGATTCGCCGTGGGGGGCTGTGACTCGTTTGATTTAATTCTATCAGGCCTTGGGGACTGCA
>JAQCFT010000424.1 GCA_027619545.1 Verrucomicrobiota bacterium
TTATGAGGAAAGCCGCGATGCAGTCCAAGCCATCATCGATGAATTAAGCTCCAAAAAGGGGCTTGAGCAAGGATCGGATGCCCAGAAAATCCGCGACCTCTTCCAGAGCTTCATGAATGAAGATCGCATCGACACATTGGACATCGATCCGATCCTGCCCCTTCTGGACGCCGTCAATGGCATCGACGACAAACAGGTTCTCGGCCAGGCATTCGCTCATGCCGGGCGGATGGGGATATCAAATCCACTGGGAGGCTACATTAATCAGGACGCTAAGGATTCCACCCGCTACAAACTTTATCTCACGCAAAGTGGTCTGGGACTTCCTGACCGTGATTATTATTTTCAGGAAGACGAACGATCGGTTCGACTACAGACAGCCTACCGCGAGATGCTCACCAAACTGTTTAAACTCGCCACTTTGAGCGAACCTGAAAACCGTGCCAACCATGCTTACGCATTGGAAAAACGCATGGCCGAACATCACTGGACCCGCGTTGAAAACCGCGACCGAATCAAGACCTACAACAAGAAATCAATCGACGAAATCAAAGCCCTGCTCCCCTCCTTTGACACCGATGGCTACCTGGAACTGACCGGTGTGGCGTCAGAATCTTCGATCATCATCCGGCAACCTTCCTTTCTGGAAGGACTCAATCAAGTCATCGACACCGCATCGTTGGATCATTGGAAAGATTATCTGCGAGCACGCGTGCTGGTCGATTTCGCTCCATACCTGAGCGGCCCCTTTTTCCTGGCACACTTTGAATTCTTCAACAAAACACTCGGCGGACAAGAAGAGCCCGAGCCGCGCGACCGCCGCGCCATCAATCTGGTCAACGGCACACTCGGAGAACTGGTCGGCAAGGAATACGTGCAACGCCATTTCCCGCCAGAGGCCAAGGCACGCATGCTGGATCTGGTCGCCAACCTCAAGCTCGCCATGAAGGACAGCATCTACGAACTGCCATGGATGACCGGTCCCACCAAAGTAGCGGCGTTGAAGAAGCTCGAAAAATTCACCACCAAGATAGGGTATCCCGACAAGTGGAAGGATTATTCAGGACTCGACATTGATCCCGACGACCTGATCGGAAACATCATGCGATCATCCGCATTCGAACATGAACGCGAAATCAACAAACTGGGCAAACCCGTCGATCGCACCGAGTGGTTCATGACTCCGCAAACCGTCAACGCCTACTACAACCCGTCCATGAACGAAATCGTTTTCCCCGCCGCCATTCTGCAGCCGCCTTTCTTCAACATGAAAGCGGATGATGCGGTCAACTACGGCGCCATCGGAATGGTGATCGGACACGAAATCGGTCACGGCTTTGACGACCAGGGACGCAAATCCGACGGCGACGGCAACCTTGTAGACTGGTGGACGGAAGAAGACGCGAAGGCCTACGAAGAGCGCACCGCCAAACTGGTCGCCCAATACGAAACCTTCGAACCCGAACCCGGTTTCTTCGTCAACGGCCAACTGACTCTGGGAGAAAACATCGGCGACCTGGGCGGCCTCACCCTGGCCTACCGTGCCTACCAGAAATCACTTGATGGCAAACCCGCCCCAGCCATTGACGGACTCACCGGCGAGCAGCGCTTTTTCCTGTCACTCGCCCAAATCTGGCGCATCAAATCACGTCCCGAAACGACCATCCGCCGCCTCAAAACCGACACCCACTCACCACCCAAATTCCGAGTCAACGGCCCCATCAGCAATTTCACCCCATTCTACGAAGCCTTTGGTGTTAAAGATTCGGACAAACTCTGGCTACCCTCTGAGGACCGGGTGGAGATTTGGTGAAATTGAATGAAGAATGGTGAATTTAGAATAGTGAATTGATTCCGCAAGGTAGCGCAGCGCTGCTGCTCGGCTAGGTAGATCGTGTCGACGCTCCCCTTTTGGCTTCCTTCCCCTGCATTTCAACTCCCAAAGGCAAACCTGACAGCATACAACAACCCACATCCGCATAGCTACGCTAGCGGACGGACCGAGATCCACGCAGTCGCGGGACAAGCTGGTCCGATCTACCTAGCGCCCCCATCAGGTAGATCGTGCCGTCCCTGGCGCGCATCCTCATCGTATTCGAATTCACCAATGCCTCCGTTTTGGGAAGCCTCCGGTTTTAGATTGTTTGTGGCGTTTCCATTGCAGTGGGACGACCATCCGAATGCCACGAGGTTTGAAGTGGGCGCAAGACAGAGCTTGCCCCTCCATGCATGAAGGGCTGGTCCGATCAACCTTTCCGTGCTTTTTCGATTGCCAATCCGCAAGCTTCCGGTTGTATGCTCTGCGTATGATCAAACGCACACTGGTCAAGCATGCCCTCAAGGCAAAGGAACCCTCGGATGCCATCCGCATCGAGGGCTGGGTTCGTACGCGGCGTGATGCCAAAGCGTTCTCTTTCGTTGAAATCAACGACGGAACCAGTCTGACCAATCTACAAGTCATTATCGACAACACGGTCCCCGGGTACGAAGAGCATATTCCTCAGGCTACAACGGGAGCGGCAATTAGAGTGTTGGGCAAATTGACTCGCTCACAGGGCAAGAGTGAGGGATGGGAGGTTCTGGCTGAGTCTTTCGAAATTGTAGGGCATGCCGACGCCTCCTATCCGCTGCAAAAGAAAGGGCACTCGGCAGAGTTTTTGCGCGAGATCGCACATCTGCGCCCGCGATCCAACCTGTTCGGTTGCGTGTTTCGTGTGCGCAGTCGGCTGGCACAGGCGGTACACCATTTTTTTCAACAGCGTGATTTTGTTTACATCCATACCCCCATCATCACCGCAAGCGATTGTGAAGGCGCCGGAGAATTGTTTCGCGTCACGACCATTGACCCGTCCAAGCCACCGATCAAGGAAGGTTTGATTGATTATAGTCGGGATTTCTTCGAGAAACCGAGTTATCTCACGGTGAGCGGACAGTTGGCAGCGGAAGTATTCGCGTGTTCGATGTCGAACGTATACACCTTTGGGCCGACCTTTCGAGCGGAAAACTCCAACACTTCACGACATGCCAGCGAGTTCTGGATGATCGAACCCGAGATGGCGTTTTGTGATCTGAACGAAGACATGGACGTCGCGGAGGAATTTGTCAAAAGCCTCATCGCAGACATCCTGGAGAACTGTCCGGAAGAGATGGCGTTCTTTTACAAGTTTGTGGACAAAGGACTGACGGATCGATTGAAATGGGTATTGGACCGACCGTTCGAACGGGTTTCCTACGAGGAAGCGATCGACATTTTGTTGAAGTCGGGCCAAACGTTTGATTATCCGGTCGAATACGGATTGAATATGCAATCCGAGCACGAACGTTACCTGACCGAGAAACATTTCAAGTGTCCGGTCACGGTCTACAACTACCCCAAAACCATCAAACCCTTTTACATGCGCGCCAATGACGATGGTAAAACCGTTGCCGCCATGGATGTGCTGGTGCCCGGCATCGGTGAAATTGTGGGAGGCAGTCAGCGCGAGGAACGCCTGGATGTGTTGGAACAACATTTCGAGCATCACCAGCTCAGCAAAGAAGATTACTGGTGGTATCTGGATCTACGGAGATTCGGCACGGTTCCCCACAGTGGCTTTGGAATGGGATTCGAACGCATGCTGATGTTCGTCACCGGAGTGTCTAACATCCGCGATGTGATCCCCTTCGCCCGCACGCCGGGGAATGCGGAGTTTTGATGAGTC
>JAQCFT010000425.1 GCA_027619545.1 Verrucomicrobiota bacterium
TGATTTGACCGGACTCCCGCCGACTCGAAAGGATCTGAGCGCTGTGGGAGATCACCTTTCCATGGAAGACTATGAGGATTGGGTGGAGGATCTTCTTTCATCGCCACATTTTGGGGAACGATGGGGGCGTCATTGGCTGGATGTGGCACGTTACGCGGATTCAAACGGTTACAGTATAGACGGAGCCCGTTCCATGTGGCGTTACCGTGATTGGGTAATCGACGCCACCAATGCCAATATGCCGTTCGACCAGTTCACGATCGAACAAATCGCAGGCGACCTGCTTCCTCATGCCACCATGCAACAGGTCATAGCCACGGGTTTTCACCGCAACACCCAGATCAATCAGGAAGGAGGAATCGACCCCGAGCAATTCCGAATGGAATCCATTTTCGATCGCATGGCGACAACTGGGGCTGCATGGCTTGGACTCACCACCGGATGCGCACAATGTCATGATCATAAGTTCGACCCGATGACGCAAGAGGAATACTACCAGATGTTTGCTTTCTTCAACAATCAGGATGAACCATCCATCCCCGCCCCCACTCATGAAGAATCCATGCGATTGATTGCCTGGGAAAAACAATACAAGCCCCTTCAGGCGGAACTGGATCTGTTGAACCAGGAACTGCCTGACAGAGTGTGGCAGTGGGAAAAGTTCTTCGATGAAAAGGACACCGAATCCGCGCCTGAAGAAATCAAAACCATCTTGGGCAAACTACCGACCGACCGATCCAAAGAGGACGAGCAAAAACTCATCGATCATTTCAAAAAGAACCAGCCTGACTATGTGGAGTTGAGTGAAAAGGTGGAGCAGCTGCGTCGCAGACGTCCGAGAACCACCACCGCCATGGTATTGAAAGAACGGACCGAAGAACGTCCGACCCACATGCTGATCAAAGGCGACTTTACTCGTCCTGCAGATCAGGTGAGACCTGGTGTCCCAGCTTCACTGCATCCATTGGAAGCTGAAGGTGAGCCAAACCGACTGGACCTGGCCAATTGGCTGGTTTCGAGTGAAAACCCCCTGACCGCCCGCGTGGTGATCAATCGGGTGTGGCAAAAGTATTTTGGAACCGGAATCGTCGAGACAGAAAATGATTTCGGCACGCAAGGAACCCTTCCTAGTCACCCACAATTGCTGGATTGGTTGGCTTGTGAATTCATGGACTCTGGTTGGGACATGAAACACATGCACCGCCTCATCGTCAACTCGGCCACCTACCGGCAGTCCTCGAAGGTGCGCAAGAATCTGAACGAAAAAGACACCCGCAACCTGTTTCTGGGGAGGCAAAACCGACTGCGCCTGGATTCCGAAATCGTTCGCGATGTGGCATTACACGCCTCCGGTTTGCTACAGCAGGACATCGGCGGGCCCAGTGTTTACCCGCCTCAACCAGACGGAGTGATGGGACTGGGTCAGGTCCAGCGTTCATGGAAAGCTAATGAGGGAGACGATCGATACAGGCGCGGGATGTATACCTTTTTCTGGCGTGCCACGCCGCACCCGGCCCTGGCGGTTTTCGACAGTCCCGACGCCTTCAGCACCTGTACAAGGCGCATTCGCTCCAACACACCTCTGCAGGCACTGACGCTATTGAACGATCCGGCTTTTTATGAAATGGCCACTCACTTTGCTGATCTGATTCAAGAAAAAGGTGGAAACGATGATGCGACCCGGATTCGATTTGGATTCGAACGTTGCACGGCTCGACAACCCTCATCCGATGAATTGCAGCAGCTGCTCCTTTTCATCCAACATCAACGACAACTTGCCGAATCAGATGATTCGGTGAACCAAGATAAGCAGGTCTGGCTGAATGTCGCTCGTGTCCTGTTGAACCTCGACGAAACCATTACCCGCGAATAATCATGCAATCCACTTTTGAAAACAACCTGCTGTCCGCCCAAACCCGGCGCCATTTTTTCAGTCGTTGCGGCATGGGCGTAGGCTCCATGGCTCTGGCTTCATTGACGCAAAAGGATCGGCTTCAGGCCGCGGTGGATGACAAACTGAACAATCCGCTGATCGCCAAGAAACCTCAGTACGCCCCAAAAGCCAAAAACGTCATCTTCCTCTTCATGGCCGGCGGACCTTCGCAACTCGAATTGTTCGACTACAAACCGGTGCTACAAAAATATAACGGCGAACCCATTCCCGAATCTTATCTGGAAGGAAAACGCTTCGCCTTCATGGACAGTTCTTTCAAGAACCGGTCCACCCTGATGGGCACCCGGCGTGAATTCAGACAATACGGTCAATCCGGCATGTGGGTCTCCGAATTGCTCCCACATACAGCCGGCATCGTGGACGAGTGTACATTCGTAAAAACAGTCAAAACCAACCTGTTCAACCATGCCCCTGCCAAATTGTTCATGAACACCGGTTCCGGTCAGTTCGGCCGCCCTTCTATGGGAGCCTGGACGACTTACGGGCTCGGCAGCGAATGCGACGACCTCCCCGGTTTTGTTGTATTGCAGAGTGGACCACGCGGACCACGCGGAGGCGCGGTGAATTGGGGAAGTGGCTTCCTGCCCACTGTTCATCAAGGGGTTCCATTGCGCGGACAAGGAGAACCCATCCTGAATCTGACTTCCCCCGAGGGGATTGATGATGTCACACAACGTTCGGTCATTGATACCGTCAAGGATCTCAATCTGAAACGTTTGGTTGAAACCGGTGATCCGGAAATCTCCACCCGTATTTCTGCTTACGAAATGGCTTATAAAATGCAGGCCAGTGCACCGGATCTCATCGATCTGTCCGATGAATCACAGGAAACCAAGGACATGTATGGTGTGGACACCAATGGGTCCAACTTTGCACGCAACTGCCTCCTCGCGCGGCGCCTGGTGGAGAAAGGCGTCAGGTTCATCCAGCTTTATCACACGAACTGGGACAGCCACGGCGGACCGGGGGAAAACTTGCAGAACGATTTTGAAAAGGTCGTCAAGGAAATCGACCAACCCTGCGCTGCTCTGGTCAAAGATTTGAAACGCCGCGGACTCCTCGATGATACCCTGGTCATCTGGGGTGGTGAATTCGGCCGAACACCCATGGGTGAAAACCGAAGCACCACCGGTCGCAACCACCACATCGACGCTTTCACCATGTGGTTTGCAGGCGGTGGCACCAAACCCGGCAACATTGTCGGAGAAACGGACGAACTCGGTTTTGATGCAGCCATTGATCCCGTCCATACCCATGACGTGCATGCAACCATCCTTCACCTTCTCGGCATGGATCATGAGAAACTGACCTTTCGTTTCCAAGGACGTGATTTCCGCCTGACGGACATTCACGGTGAGTTGATCGAAAAAATGTACACCTGACATGGATCCCCTCATCCGAAAAGCATCCGACAAACGTCGACGCTGGTTCGGTCTTTTCTACCTGTTGGTGGCCGGCATCATGCTGATTTGGGGCACCACATGGTTGAACCCCTATTTGGAAGGGTGGAAGTTTGTCATCTATTGGTTGGGCTGCTTCATCGTGACCGTCATGGCCATGCTCGTTGCCTTGCTGGATATGTGGATCATCCGGATCCGGGCCCGCCAAGCCCGCAACAGTGCTGCAAAAGAAGTGTTTGACGAAAGCACGAAGAAATAAAAAAACAAGCATCAACGTGCTCAGTAAGACAAATGCACCCGGGTCATTCCAGTAAC
>JAQCFT010000426.1 GCA_027619545.1 Verrucomicrobiota bacterium
TCCATCAACAAGCACCCTTCTTCTTATGTCATTCCATTGTTCCATATCGGCATACATGCTCCTTTCTTAGCATGATGCCGCACTTTTCGACTGTCACTTTCCTGACCCCGACCCGCCGCACTTTTCGACTGGCGCCCACACTGATTGCAAACGGTGAAGTGGTGATGATCGGGCCGATCAGACAGGAGATCCTATCAGGGATTAAGAACTTCACTCAATATGAACAGATCAAAAACTCATTGAGGGCGTTTCCGAGTCACATCATTGAAGAGCCAATTTTTGAGATGGCAGCATCCTGTTTCAATCTCTGTCGAAGCAGGGGGATCCAGGGATCCCATACCGATTTCTTAATTTGTGCCTGTTCGATCAAATGGAAGATACCAATCCTCAGTAAAGACAAGGACTTTGTCCATTATGCCAAACACATTCCTATTGAACTCTATCAGTTCAATGAATGAACTTGATGGAAATTCAATCGTCGCAAAGCTAGAATTTCTGAACACGTTACTTTTTAATTATGCCAAACCCATGGACAGGTAAGGGGAATCCTTACACACGCAAGGAAGTCATCGAGCGACTTCATGAAACGATCAAGCAAGGGGACGCCATCATCGCTGCAGGCGCCGGAACCGGCATCTCCGCCAAGTTTATTGAAAAGGGTGGGGGGGATTTGATCATTATTTATAACTCGGGACGTTATCGTATGTCCGGGCATGGTTCCACCTGTGGCCTGATGGCCTACGGGGATGCCAATGCGGTGGCGATGGAGATCGGGGAGTTTGAAGTGTTGCCGGTGGTGGAGGAAGTGCCGGTGATCTGCGGGGTGCACGCCACGGATCCACGGCGTCGGATGTGGCACTGGTTGCTTCAGGTCAAGGATATGGGGTTTTCGGGGGTGAACAATTTCCCGACCCATACCATTGTCGACGGTCATTTCCGGGGTGTGCTGGAGGAGACCGGGATGAGCGTGAAGAAGGAATTTGAGATGGTTGCTTTGGCGCGGAAGATGGATTTGTTTTCCGTTGTGTATGTCGCCACACCCGAAGAAGCCGTGGAGATGGCCAAGGCCGGAGCGGATGCGATCATCGTGCACGTAGGCACGACTGTGGGTGGTTCGATTGGAGTGACCAATGCGGTGGTAACCTGGGATTTTGCGATCCAGCGTTGCAAAGAAATCATCGATGCCGTGCAACAACACCGCAAGGATGTGATCTTTTTGGCGCACGGTGGACCCATCAACACGCCGGAAGATGCCGACAAAATCATGAAGCATTCGGATGTGCTGGGTTTTGTGGGTGCCAGTTCTCTGGAACGCATGGCAGTTGAGGAATCCCTCACTCAACTCACCCGTAAATTCAAATCCCTTAAAGCTCCCGCTGCCGGAAAATTCAAATTTTAAGGCGTGTGGCGCTTGACCGCGCGTATCTGATTCACTTCAATATTGATCGACCCGGTTACGTCATTTATGAAAAAATATATTCTCCATCGTTGGGCATCCATTTGTGGATTGGTTCTTGTTTGCGGCGTTACGTCGGCTGATCCGTTAAACACACTGATTGTCGGGGGAGGTACCTATCACGATTTTCAACGTTGGTTCAATCTGGCTGATAAAAAGCTGCTGGAGAGTTCCGATGTGATAGTGGATTACACCGAGAAAACATCCGATATGAAGGAAACGATCGCGGGTGTGGATGTGCTATATCTGAGCAACAACAAACCTTTTGAAGATCAGGCCTCCAAAGATGCGATCGTTCAGCACCTGAACGAAGGCAAAGGCATGTTGCTGGTTCATTCCGCGCTTTGGTACAGCTGGAGGGATTGGCCGGAGTTCAATCGCGATCTGGCAGGTGGCGGCGCGAGAGGTCACGATCGTTTGGGGCCCTTCACGGTGGACGTGGTCGATGAGGAGCATCCGGTGATGAAAGGTGTTCCTGTCACATTTGAGATCACGGATGAGCTCTATTATCAGAAAGTCGATCCCAGGGGGCCCGGTATCGAAGTGTTGGCGACCGCCTATTCCAAGATCAAGAATGATCAATACCCAAGCGTGTTCATCATCAAACATCCGAAAGCCCGTGTCGTGGGAATTACTTTGGGTCATGATGGGCAGTCGCACAGTCATGAGGCTTATCAAACAATTCTGAAGAATGCCTTGAAGTGGGTTTCGGAGAAGCCTTGAGCGTATGATGAAGCACGACTGAAATCTTCATAATCCCTCCCAACCATGGCAACCATCGCAGTCCTCGGAACCTTGGATACCAA
This sequence comes from Verrucomicrobiota bacterium, assembly GCA_027619545.1. GTDB lineage: Bacteria > Verrucomicrobiota > Verrucomicrobiia > Limisphaerales > AAA164-E04 > AAA164-E04. Next base: position 2,263 of record JAQCFT010000426.1, read on the forward strand.
GGGCGCCGAGCATGCCTTCATCGCGCACGAGATTCGCAAGCACGGTCATGAAACTCTGATGATCGACGTCGGCACGGGGGCTCCCGCGACCGTGGCACATCAGATCACCCGCGAAGAAGTGGCCGCCGCCGGAGAGATCGATTTGAATGCGGTGCTGGCCAGACAAGATCGCGGTGAATCGGTGGCCGCCATGGCTAAAGCTGCTCCTGTGCTGCTGCAGCAATTGGTTAAGGAAGGAGGCATTCAAGGTGTTGTGTCGCTGGGCGGTGGTGGCGGAACAGCGATTGCCACCGCTGCCATGCGGGCGCTTCCGGTGGGTTTTCCCAAGTTGATGATTTCCACTTTGGCCAGCGGCAACACGGAACATTATGTCGGTACCAAAGACATTGTCATGATGCCCAGCATCGTGGATGTGTCGGGACTCAACCGCATTTCACGAACGATCTTCACTCGGGGGGCGGGAGCCATCTGCGGGATGGTGGAATCCAAAGTAGATGCAACAGAAGACAAACCCATCATCGTGGCCAGTATGTTCGGCAACACCACTCAATGTGTCGAGGAAGCCAGGATAATCCTGGAACAGGCCGGCTACGAAGTGCTGGTGTTTCATTCTACCGGATCCGGTGGCCGTTGCATGGAATCGCTGATCGAAAGCGGTTTGGTGGTGGGCGTGCTCGACATCACGGCAACCGAGTGGGCCGATGAACTCGTGGGAGGAGTATTATCCGCCGGCCCTCATCGTCATGAAGCCACCGGCAAGGCGAAGTTACCGGCGATTGTAGTGCCCGGGTGTCTGGACATGGTCAATTTTGGAGAACCAGAGACCGTGCCTTCCAAATTCGCGGGCAGAACGTTTTACCATCACAATCCACAAGTCACTTTGATGCGCACGAATCAAGAAGAATGCGCAAAACTCGGACGCATTCTGGCTGAAAAGATCAATGCTTACACAGCTCCTGTTACGGTCTTGTTGCCGCTGAAAGCGATCAGCGTGATCAGCGCACCCGGACAATCCTTCCATGATCCTGCTGCAGACGAAGCATTGTTCAAAGGCATCAAAGATCATCTTCGCTCCGACATACCCGTGATCGAACAAGATGCGGAAATCAACGATCCAGCATTTGCGAAAGCGTGCGCCGAAGCATTGTTGCACAGCCTGGAGGGGCAAGCTCCGTCTTGAGCCCACTTCAGACCTTGTGGGTTGTGAAATCCATTACCTGCACAATGGAAATGCCGCAGGCGATCGGCAGGGTGAAGTCTTTCCACGTTCCACGTCACTTGGTCAGGAGATACCTATAGGTTTAAAAAAGGGAACGAGGTGGAACTTATCTACCGGTGAAGTACGCCAGCTATTGGTAGGGCTGAGCTGCTG
>JAQCFT010000427.1 GCA_027619545.1 Verrucomicrobiota bacterium
TGAACCATTATGAATTTTCTTAAATACGGATGTATTTTCTCGTTGCTGCTAATGGCTTTGAGAGTGATCGGGCAAGATGCCAATCAGCCCCCTGGGACAGCACCTTCACCCTCCGCGCAACCTTCCCCTCAAGATATCAAGATCAATCCGGAGGAACCACCTCCTATCAAACAGGTGGAGCCCGGAGTGCTTGAGCTTGGAAATGTGCGCTTGAATCAGGCAAAACGAAGCATCACCTTTCCTGCCAGTATCAATATGCATGAGGGGCCAATTGAATACTTCCTGGTGACCTCCTATGGCAAAGTACACGAAAGCGTGCTGAAAATGGATGTGATGCCCTATCATATTCATGTCTTTGCCTTGATGTTGAATGCTTCTGGAGCTGATTTTGATGCATTGAAGGAGCGTTTCAGCAAATTGGAAGAAAATGAAATCGTTCCGACCGCCGAGTTAAACGAAATGTTAAAAGCAGGATTATTTGGGCAACCTGTCAAAATGACGGTTCGTTGGGAAAAGGATGGACAAAAAATTGAATACCAAGCTGAGGAATTGTTTGTGAGCAATTTGGATGGCAAACCCATGGAGGCTGAGAAGTGGTTTTACACGGGGTCCAGAGTCAATAACAGCAACGTTTTTGTCGCTAATCAAAGCGGAGACGCAGTGACGGTGATTGGCGACTACGGTTCAATGGTCAATTACATTGGTCCGGGATTCAAAAATGATGAACTTTGGAAGGCCAATGTGCCTGTTCTTCCTCCCATCAACCACCCGGTGACGGTTACCTTTACTTTTCCTGTTCAAAAGAAAACCAGCAGCGAACCCTGAGAAAAAGAATAGTAGAATCTACTTTATCGTCCGATAATACCCATTATGAAACCAAAATCACTCTCATTCTTATATAGCGCCTTAATTGGTTTGTGCTTCGTCTCAGCCAACCATGTTCAGGCAGCGGATCAAGCAGCACTCAAAACGCAGGTGGCTGACTTGATCAAAAAGGGGACCAACTGGCTCGAATCCTCACAGGACAAAGACGGCTGGTGGTCCACCACGGATCATCCTGCCGTGACGGGAATGGCTTTGGTCGCTCTAAAAGGTGATCCTTCCGGTAAATACGATTCCAATGATCAGAAAGCGGTCAAGCAGGCCTTGAAGTATATCGATTCCTGCTACCATGAGGATGGAGGTATTCACAACATCGGGTTGGTGACCTATAACACCGCCATCTGCCTGATGTCGTTGGCCGCGGTGAACGATCCTGATCTTAATGATCGGATTCTGAAATCACGTCAGTATCTGATCAAGATGCAGGGAGATTTCGGAGAAAAGGGGATCCTCGACAGCCCGATGGACGGCGGGATTGGTTACGGTTCCAGTTACGAGCATTCGGACATGGGGAACACGCTCCAGGCGTTGGAAGCGCTTTACTACAGTCGTCACGTCGCTCAGGATAAACCTGCAAGTGATGGACAGGAACTGAATTTCGAAGCGGCCATCAAGTTTCTTCAAAATTGCCAGAACCTGACCTCCGTTAATAAACAGGAATGGGCTTCTGACGATGAGGCAAACAAAGGTGGTTTTGTCTATTATCCCGGTTCCAGTAAGGCTGGGGAATACAAAGATCCGGTGACCGGACGCGTTGCTTTGCGGTCCTATGGGAGTATCAGTTATGGAGGTATGCTGGGATATGCCTATGCGAATTTGAAAAAAGACGCCCCCCAGGTTCAGGCTGTTATGGATTGGTTGCAACAGAATTACACCTTGGATGAAAATCCCGCCATGGGATTGCAGGGGCTTTATTACTATTACCACACCATGGCCAAAGCTTTAACCATTTATGATATCGACACTTTGGAACTCAAGGATGGCCGAAAGATTGATTGGCGAAAGGATCTGGTGGCAACTTTGGCGAAAAATCAAAATGCCGACGGTTCATGGATCAACGACAATGGTCGCTGGTGGGAACGTGATCCGGCCCTGGTGACCAGCTATGTCGTTTCGACGCTTGAGAAGATCTATTACAGTCTTGATTGATTAGGCGTTTAAAGAATCCTTCTTTCGGCATCCGGACCATGCTTTCGATTTATGACTCACGGGACTGAGAATACTCAGCAAGCCAGGCCAGGACTGATCCTGGGTTTGATAGCGTTGGTCGTCCTTGCGTTGGCGGTGGCTTTTTTCCTCAAACCTTCTTCCGATGGTTCTGAGCGGGCTGCTGGTGGAGGCTCTGCTTCGAACGCATCTGATAGCGCTGACTCCAGCGCTACGCAGCAGTATGGTGCATCAGGGATGCGTTTGATTCAAAAAACCGGAGCGGGTAACAAGAGGGTTGCCAACAGCGAAGAAAGCCTTGATGAAACTCCGCAGGAGGAGGTGGAGCTGGATTCGGCCTTCCAGGAGTCATTAAAGAATCCCGTTGCTGTCAAGCGTGACGAAGGGCTGACGAGTCTCGCTGATCAGTTTGCCCAATCGGATCCGGATTTGGCCGTCGCTATGATCAAGGAAGGCTGGGAAGATGGAGCACGTAATAAGGGGCCTGTCCTTCATTTTACCAGGGATTTTGCAACTGCTTATGCCAAAGTGGATCCCGAGGCCGCTGCTGGTCTTCTGGATAAGATGCCTGCCGAAGTTCAATTTCAATACGGAGCCTCGGTGGGAGCCGAATGGGCGAATTCGGATCCTTCCAGCGCCACGCAATGGGCCATGGATATGGAGGATGTACAGCTTCGTAATGGCATGATCACCTCGATTTCAGGTTCCGTTGAACGGGCAGCGAATCCGGCTCATATCGACGCCTGGGCCAACACGATGATCCAGTCTCCGATAGCCATGGAATTTGCCGGCCAGGTGGCTCGTACCTGGTCGATGTCGAATGTGGGGGCTACCATGCAGTGGTTGGATTCCTTTGAAGATTCCACCCGTCGGGCCATTGCTTATCAGGAAATGGCCACTTCCATGGCCGGTCGGGATTATCTTGACGCCGCGCATTGGATTTCTCAATTTCCTGAACAAATGGGTATCCGTGATCAGGCTGTGGACAGCGTCAGCTATACCTGGTCCAAGACGGATTACGCCGCCGCAAAAGGTTGGGCCGAAAGCATGGGCCGCACCTTGCTCAACAGCGACATGTCTTCCGGCTCCTCAGTGACCTCCGGGCCTTAGTTGGTGGTTTTTTTGAACCGCAGTTTTCGCAGATTGACGCAGATTTTTTAATGGTGCGTGATGTTTCTGGTCCTGGTGGCCTGCCTTTTTGGTGCTTTGTTATTCAAACCAGTCACCCCAGGAGCCATCGCATTTGATGCCGGATTTTGCCTCAAGGCGAGTGCGTTTCTGGAGAATATCGCTTACCCAAACTGAAACTTTAAGGAATTCGGTGAGACGCACCCTTACCCGAATTCCATGCGATTCCCTATTTGAAAAAATGAAAAATCTGCGTCAATCTGCGAAATCGGCGGTTTAAAAAGCAATCATCCAGGTCCACGTTGTTCCAAGGGTTGGTGAGGATTTAGCTACCCATTTTTGTTTGGTTTTCTTAGTCTTTCCCAAGCGTCAACCTTCCGGTGGAGGGCGGCGCTTGGTATCACTTACACAGATTCACATGAAGAA
>JAQCFT010000428.1 GCA_027619545.1 Verrucomicrobiota bacterium
TTCATGAGATTGAACTACATTCATGGTTTGCTGAATATTTCCATCCTGATCCAACATCTTCCAGCGCAAGAAACCTCCCTTGGCCCAACCTGCGCCTTCCGCCCAACTCAATAGAACATTCCCTTCTCCATCCAGTGCCATGGATGCATGTTTGCCTGGCACCTCCCCCAGTGAATTCGAGAAAGGGATCACTCGTCCGGAGCCACTCGTGTGCTGATTCAATCGAATGTGACCGCTTTGCTCATTCCCCAAGAGCAACCTACCATCCGGCGCGCTCATCAGACTGACACTGCTCATGGGGCATGCTTCAATTTCCCAGGGATTGAAGTTGGAGTATCGAAAGGATTTACCGCCGTCTGTCGACCAGAGATCAATCATCGGGCGGACTTTGCCTTGGATACCGCGATAAACAATGTGCAATCGGTCGGGCTCCATAAAACGCATATTCATCCCGCAACAGCCACAAGCGCCACGGGGAGCTTCCTTGATCCGAAATTCGCGGGTGAAGGATTTCCCTTCATCATCCGAGATGGACAGGAACATATCTCTCCCCATTTCCCCTTCAGCATCAGAATCCCCTCTGCCGTGCCACGCGACCCACACGCGCCCTTTATCGTCGCAGGTGATGGAACCGCCACCGTCCAAAGCGCTGGTCCATGACATGAGGTTTCGTTCCTTTTCAAAAGATTGACCGTCATCGGCCATTCGAGTGACCAGCATAGGTGCGGAAGGTTTTTCCGCATCCGAAAAATGCCCGGCCACTTCGCCGCTGCCAAACCATACGACGTGCACACGGTTCCCCTTGCCAACGCGCATCTGCGCGCCCCGAATGGTGCCTCCCGAAACGGCCGCATTGGGATAATGGTTGACGCGGATCGGACTTGACCAACCCGCCTCTCCTGGGGATTTTGCCACATAAAACAAATTTCCGTTCCCCGGTTCTCCCTGGTAGTAAATCAGATGTAACTTCCCTGATGGATCCACTTGCATTCGAGGTTGGATTCCTTTGTTAGGAACGCGCATCAAGGAAACATCCTCGGCATTCAAGCCTGCAATCAAGCACAACATAACAACAAGAACACCTGTCAAACTTTTGGAAAGCATTTCTGGAACTTACCAACAGAATGAATAATGAAAAGACATACTTTGCGGAGTGACAGGCATGAGCCGCAGCCGCCTTTTCAAGGCATGGCCGTCGACTGATTGAGCTGGCGCCATGGGAAGATATAGCTACTTGGTAGCATGTTTCCTCAAATCGATCGCAACTTGTCTTAAGTTCGTCTTTCTGCTCAAATGCCTGCCATGTGCATTGCATTCAGAAAGTTGAGTTCGTTTCGCTTTTCATGGACGCTCCTTTTTTGCCTCACAATATCAACACTTCATGCCGGTTCTGAATCCAAACCCAACATCGTCATCCTTTTTGCAGATGACGTGGGATATGGAGACCTTGGATGCTACGGGGCCACACATATCAGCACCCCTCATATTGATCGATTGGCCCGGCAAGGACGCCGTTTCACGGATGCCCATTCCGCCTCGGCTGTCTGTTCACCATCACGGTATGCATTGATGACCGGACGTTATCCCGGGCGCCACGGGACCTTGTGGAGCCCCATCTTTCTGCGTCGACCACTGGTCATTGATCCGGATCGCACCACCATCGCGGATATCGCCAAGAGAGCAGGATACGCAACCACCTGCATTGGCAAATGGCATCTGGGTTTCGGTACAGAAACCCCAACAAACTGGAATGCCGAACTGAAACCCGGTCCTTTGGAACTTGGATTTGATTCATTTTTCGGCATCCCGGTAGTCAACAGTCATCCACCCTTTGTGTTTATCGAAAACCATCGGGTATTGGGATGGGATCCGGCGGATCCATTGGTTTATGGAGAAAAAGCCAAAACGCGCGTGTTTGATGAAAAGTTTGGAATCGATAAAATCGGGGGCGCTGACAAGGCGCATGCCCTCTATGATGATGAAAAAGTCGGCACGGAACTGGTGAATCGAGCCCGCCGGTGGATCACCCAACAATCCCGAAGTGAGACACCCTTCTTTCTGTACTTTGCCAGTCACGCGATCCATCACCCCTTCACCCCTTCTCCACGTTGGAAAGGCAGCAGCAAAGCGGGGCCTTACGGGGATTTCATGCAGGAGCTGGATTGGATGATCGGAGAGATTCTAGGTTCACTGGATGAGAATGACGTCTCCGACAACACACTGGTGATATTCACCAGCGACAATGGCGGCATGCTCAACCGTGGAGGACAAGAAGCAATCCGGCGCGGTCATCGTTTGAACGGGGATTTGCAGGGTTTTAAATTTGATGCATGGGAAGGAGGCCATCGGGTTCCATTCATTGCCAGATGGCCCAGGCACATTCCATCAGGCACCCAATCAAATGCCCTGGTCAGTAACATCGACTTGATGGCTACCGTGGCGGCCGTTACAGATCAGCAATTGGGATCCGACGAAGGACCGGACAGTTTTAACATGCTCCCTGCCCTGACCGAAACCGGGGATATCACAATCCGGGATCATCTACTGATAGCGCCCGCTCGGGAGAGCAACCTCGCTCTCCGAAAAGGCGATTGGGTTTACATCAACGACCAGGCCGGAGGAGGTTTTGCGGCTCGAAACGTGGGCGATCATGCCTTTGGGGGGCCGGCAGCTTTTCCTTTTACCGGCAACCATAACAGCGACATTCAAGACGGAAAGATCAAGCCCGACGCCCCCAAAGCGCAACTATATCATCTGGGACGTGATCCTGGACAAGCCACCAACATCATAAGAGAGTATCCGGAAATCGCAAACGACCTCAAAGCCGAAATCTTGAGGATACGGACACAAGCCACCGCACCCCATACTCGATAACCATGCAACAAGATCCAGGAAGCACATTTGAGTTGGACGAATCCGAACTGGAGGAGACCTTCAGTCGTTCGGCGGGCCCCGGGGGGCAGCATGTCAACAAGGTATCTACGCGAGTTGTCTTGAGGCACATACCTACCGGACTGCAGGTAGCCGTACAGGAAGGCCGCAGCCAATCGGCCAACCGCCGCAAAGCACGCGAACTCCTGCGTGAGATGATCCTTGAACGCGCGCGCGAACGCAAACTTGCCCAACAAAACGAAGGTGAAAAGAAGCGACGCCAAAAAGCCATCCGCCCCCCGAAAGTCAAACGCCGCATCCTCGAGAACAAACGACGCCGTTCAGAAACCAAAGCCCGCCGCAAAAAAAGCTTCTCAAGAGATGACTGAACCTTTGATTTCCAACCACAGATTAAAAGAGCGGGAACAGATCCAGAGGCAAAAAAATCACCATTCTAAAATTCACCCTTTGCCTCGTGCTTTGACTGCTGGTTCTTGCGCTTGTTCACCGCCTGTTTCAGAAGAAACTCCATTTGACCATTCACACTCCTCATGTCCTCCTGGGCCCAAGCTTCCAGCTCATCCCACAGTTTGGGATTCATACGAAGGAGAAATGCTTTTCGTTTTGCCATGAGCAATCATTCTTCAATGCAGCAAACCTAACACCTAACACCTAACACCTAACAGCTAACAAAAAACTC
>JAQCFT010000429.1 GCA_027619545.1 Verrucomicrobiota bacterium
ATTCGCGCGCTTCCATGGTGGCGTGAAAGACACCCCAACCACCTTCCTCCGCTTCCATTTGAAAAGTCTCCTTACGCCCGCTGGGGTGGGTGACGGATGCAGTGACTTTTCCTTCCTGAAGTGGGTAACCGCTCCGATCCATGATGCTGGCGCTGAGATAAACCGTTTGTCCCATTTCAGGTTTCTCCGGGGTGTAAGTCAGGCGGATGCCTTCGTCTTCCGAGATGTGCCTTTGATGTGCCATCCAGCGCACCACCTGACTCCAGAACCGATAGTGGTAGAGATCTTCCACTCCCCGACGCCATCGCCAGGCGCTGTCCGTTCCCATGAACAGAACCTTTCCATTTCCAAAAGGCCGGATGGCCAGTAGTGGTATGCGCCCCCAGTTGTTTCGGATGGAATCATGCACGGCGAGGATTTCGGAACCGGGCCTGCCTTTTTCAACCGCCGTCGACCAGTAAAAGCCCGGCAATTGACGCCAGAGTTCCGTGTTTCGATCAGATGAAATATCAAAGCGCGTCAGCCAGTGACCTGCGCCCAGTCGGGTCAAGGCCAGTTGTGATTCATTCTGGAGCCCGATGCCTTCGGGACGCTCCAGGTCGAACTGCACCGGAATCATCTCCTCAATTGCCGAGCCCAGCCAAGTCGTATGACGCCCGCGTCGACCGGGCATCAGCACAAGTCCGCCCGCTTGTTGCTCGACGAGTCCGCGAATCAGTTCGGCATCTTCCGGTGTCAATCCGCTTTCTCCAATGCCGACATCGCCAAGAAAAACCACGTCGTATGGCGCGATCAGATCCTTGCTGTCGGGGAACTGACTCAAATAATGACTGCCGCCTCCCATGCCGCCTTGGGGGTGAAACAACAGACAGGACATGTCGACGCCAGGATCACGTTCCAGCGCGTTGCGAAGATAGCGGTATTCCCATCGCGGATAAGAATCGATGACGAGCACCTTGAGGGTTTCCATACGGACATTGATGGTGAACTCTGCTTCGTTGTTATCGGGCAAAGCTTCTCCAACCTGAACCGGAAGTGAGAGTGTCAACGAGCGTTCCCCGATTTTCTGCGGTGACCAGACAAGAGTTTCCTGCAAATCGGTGGATGCCGGCAGTGTGATTTCCTTTTCTGCCACGACCTCGCCTTCGTCGCTCAAAGTCGCAATGAAGGTGAAATCTTTCTGCATGCGGTTGTGCGCATGGAAAGGGATGGAAATTTGTTCGCCCATCAAACCGTAGGCGGGAGCGCTCACGGTCGATAATTCAATGTCCGGCAGGGGAGTTTCACGGCCGACCTGTACGGCGAAGACCGGAACGGAGTGATTGCGGTATTGGGCTCCAGCCAGGGCGGGGGAATCGCCGAGATTCCAATCCCCGTCTGAGAGCAACAGGACGGCCTTTAGGTTGGATTCCCGTTGCAAGACGGATTCCAGAGCACGATTGATGTCGGTGCCTTCGACCTCGATGTCTGCTGTTTCCTCATTACCTTCGGCAGGTGGTTGGGCAAAGGCGTCGACCAGAAGTCGTGAAGTGGATTCCAGTGGTTTGAGCAGATCGGATGCCAGTTGTTCGCTGACCCATTCGGAACGTGAAATGACCTGGTTTGTGTGGATGACATCGCGGGTGGTCATGCTGCCGGAAACATCGTTCAGCACTACGACCGCCGGTTCTTCGGCCCATTCCACCACTTGAATCCTTTCCGGCCGCAAGAGCGTGAGCAGTAGCAGCAAAATGATCAACACGCGAAAAATCTCCAGTCCCAGGATCTGTCGGGATTTCATGTTCGCCAGACAAATCCTCCAGGAAAACCAAAGGGCGAGCCCTCCCATGACAAGGGCCATCAGGATCAGCAGCGGTGAACTTGCAAAGGTCCAATGACTCATGATGCCCCTCCTGTGGTTGATGGTTGGACTTTTTTCAGGAAGGCGGTTTGAGCAACGGTACCGGGACCGGTCATCATCAGCCAACTTTCAACCAGGAGGAACAACAGCATCAGGAACAGGAACACCCTCCAGATTTCACCCTGCAGTTTGGTGTCGCCCTGACCCGCTTTGTCCTGAAACATCTGGAAGTTTTGACCTTCGAAAAGGGGTTCGACCTCTTCCTGAGTGGTGATTGCGAGGTCATATTCCGAAGCCGGTGTGTTGACCGCCGCCAATCGGTCACCCAAGCGGTAAACTCCCGCATGCCAGGCCATCTGGTGTTCGGATCCTTCCTCGACCGGCTCCCAGCCTGCTTCCAGATCGATTTCGCTGATCTCGCCGCAGGTCCAGTATAGGGTGCTTTCCAATCGACGGGTTCCATCCTGGCTCATGCGTTGCAGCATGGGCAGCAGCACCGGGCCCAGATCGAGTCCCGACCAGTCTCCGATGGGAAGTGTGGTGACGAAATAAATGGAACCTTGCCCGACCTTTTGGTGCACCAAAAGCGGTTCCCCGTCCGAGAAAGCGGCCACGACGCTGTCGTTATGTTGGAGTCGACGTCGTTTCAGGACTTCCAATTGATCCAGTGGAATACTGAAACCCTCATTGGTATCCGCCAAAGGTCCGGTGTCCTTTTCCCATCTGCCGACGACAAAAGTTCCAAAATTCGGCGCCGTCTCCAGATCCATCCAACGAACTCCCGCGAAGGTGGTTTCACTGTTGTTGGGGAAATAATCGGGGAAACAGACGACCACGCCCCCTTCGGTGGCGAACTGCATCAGTTGGGTCGCTTGCTCTCCTTTGGGTAGTTCTCCCTGCCAGGTGATCAATGAAATGTCCGAAGTTTGCAGCGTGTTTCCGCCTGGCAGGCTGCTTAGTTCTGCGGGTAAGAGATTACCGCCTTCGATGCGACCGGCTGCAAGTGAAAGCACATTGCCAATGTAAGTATGGCCGGCGAAGGCGAGCGCTTGATGTGACAATGCTTTGCCATAAACAAAATGCAGTGCGTTGTTGCGGGCGTTGCCGTCGGCGGGAAGCGTCAGCGATCCCCAACCGGCGTCCTGCACTGCGCCCAGATCCCATTGATCCTGCCAGCGGACCTGAGCCGCTTCCATGGGGATTTCGACTCCGGCGGAAAGACCGTTGATGGTTCGGGTGGCAATCAGTGTTTCTTCGGCGAGTTGGGATTGGGTGACATCCGTGACCAGTCTCAGGGTTCTGCCTTTCTCGGAAGTCGTGATTTTAAGATCAGCCAATTGCAAACCGACATCCTGTTCTGTTTGCTCGTTGACCGCCAGCAGTCGGAATCTGAGAGATTGCGGCAGGTTCTCAAATTGTTTCATCAGTGAACCCCAGCGGTCGTCGCTCGGTTGCCAATTGGAACGTTGCAGGTCGGAAGCAATCCAGATTTCGGTCGTTCCCGCCTGGTTGTCGATCAGCCATTGAAGGGACCGCTGCAGGAGGGACGGGATATTCGCCGAAGTATCGGTGGGTTCGGCCATGGCGTGTTCCTTGAGCTCCTCCATGTTGGTCACGGTCTGAGCTGAAGAAGAGGCGCTGTCAATCAACACGAAATGAGAATGCCCGATGTAGGCGGTGGCGGCTTGTTCCAATAGTTCCAATGCTTGTTCTCGCCTCG
>JAQCFT010000430.1 GCA_027619545.1 Verrucomicrobiota bacterium
GGTATGCCTCCATTACGGTTGCGGAAGGCCTGGCATTTGCAATGGGGCATGATGCTGAAGGAAAGGAGACGGTTTATTGCCTGGATGCCAATACCGGTAAGGAAAAATGGCATTACTCCTACGAAGCCGAACTCCTTCCACGGATGCACAAAGGCGGCCCGAATGCGACCCCGACCTTTGACGGCAGTCGCCTCTTTGTGCTGAGCAAAGATGGACAACTTCACAGTTTGAAAGTCGCGGATGGTTCGACAAACTGGAAGGTGAACCTCGTGGAAGTCCTGGGCGTCAAGGTGCCCAACTGGGGCTTCGCCAGTTCTCCTGTCTTGCACGATGGTCACATCTATGTGGCTGCAGGCAAAACCGCCGCCATTGATGCCGCTACCGGCGATACCCTTTGGGTGACTTCCGACGAAAATCAGGTGGGTTACACAACCCCGGTTGTTTTCAAACGAGATTCCAAAGAGTATATCGCTGCACTGGATGGTGCAGGGTTGAGCATCCTTCAATCCGTCGATGGCAAGGAATTGGCACGGCATCCCTGGAAAGCCCAATTCAACATGCAGGCCACAACACCCGTGGTGCTTGATCATGGTAACCGCATCTTTGTCTCCGGCAATATGAATTCCGAATTGCTGGCCTTTGATGGTGCCGCACTGTCATCCGTTTGGAATACCAAGGAAATCAAAAACGCGATGAACAACAGCGTGATCGCGGGTGGCGTGATTTACGGGATCGATGGCAAACAGGGCAACCGCAACAGCCGCTTGTTTGCCGCTGACTTGAGTTCGGGCAATATTCTCTGGACCAAAGACGGATTCGGTTTTGGAAACACCATTGGGGTGGGGGATCACATTCTGTCCCTCAATGAAGCCGGCGAACTGGCCGTGACGGATATTAATAAACTGGCGTTCAAGGAAGTCTCACGCAAAAAGGTCCTGGACTCCACCTGCTGGACCACGCCTGTTTTTGCCAATCAACGCATCTACGTGCGCAATGATGTCGGTCATTTGATATGCCTGTCCAAATCATAAATTCAACCCAATCCTATTCATTGATGATGTATCAGAAAATCATGAAGCGAATTCTTTGTGTCGCGCTCGGATGCGCCTGGATGGTCTCCACATTGGCCGGCCCTCTGGATGATGTCTATAAACTGAGTCCGGACTCATTGCCCCAGGAAGGTGTTCCGAAGGGCAAAGTCATCGGGCCATTGACCCATGCCAGCGAGGTCTTCCCGAACACGACACGCAACTACTGGGTCTATGTGCCCGCTCAATACGATGGCTCGAAACCCGCCCGGCTCATGGTGTTTCAGGACGGTCATGCCTTCGTCAGCCTGGACGGTTCGTATCGGATTCCAAATGTTTTCGATAACCTGATCTACCGACGCGAAATGCCGGTAACCATCGGGGTGTTCATCAATCCCGGACGTTTGCCGCATCAGAAGGAATCATCCTCCAGTGACTGGGGGGATCGCATCAACAATCGTCCCACCGAATACAACGAGCTGAACGATACCTATGCCCGCATGATCGTGGATGAGCTGATTCCGGCTTTGAAAAAGGATTACAACATCTCCGATAACCCGGAAGACCGGGCCATCAGTGGCGCCAGTTCGGGAGCCATCTGTGCCTTCACCGTGGCATGGCACCGGCCGGATGCGTTTCGCAAGGTGATCAGCACCATCGGGAGCTTCACGAACATCCGGGGTGGTCATGTTTATCCGGATCTGGTGCGGGAGTCGGAAAAGAAACCCATCCGAATCTTTCTTCAGGATGGATTGAACGACAACCGTGGTAGAAGGCGCGGTGGGCAGTATGACCCAAAATGGGACTGGCATACTCAAAACCGGAAAATGGTCGATGCCCTCACTGAGAAAGGATACGACGTCAATTATTGCTGGGGCATCGGCACGCACTCGAACAAACAGGGTGGGGCCATGATGCCTGGAATGCTGCGCTGGTTATGGCGCGATTACTACCGTCCCGATGATCCCCATGACGATTCCAATCGTCAGCTGTTGGAAGTCGAAACAACCGGCGAGGATGAATAGATCTTAACAAAGCAAAAGCCCGGATTCCGCGAGGGATCCGGGCTTTTTAAATTCACTATTTACTATTTTAAATTCCCCATTTCTTTACTTGATATCCAATAACTCGACGTCGAATACCAACGTGGAATACGGAGGGATGGCCCCAGGGAATCCACGTGCTCCATACCCCAGTTTGGAAGGGACGAACAATTTGATTTTTCCGCCCTTGCCAATCAACTGCAATCCTTCGGTCCATGCAGGAATGACACCATTCAAAGGAAAACTAGTAGGCGCATTTCGCTTGTAGGAACTGTCAAATTCAGTTCCGTCCAGGAATTTGCCGCTGTAGTGGACTTCTACGGTATCGGTTGGAGAGGGTTTGGTGCCATCACCTTCGCGTTCGATGGTATATTGCAAACCGGATGCGGTTTCTTTGACGTTTTCCTTCTTGGCGTTTTCGGCCAGAAAGGCTGCTTCTTTTTCGATGGGATCGCTCACTTGATTCGTTTCTCTCTTTGTTACTGTTTTCATGGCCTGTTCAAGTTTGGCCAAATCATACTCGCCATTCACCTTGACGGATTCGATGACGACAGGGGTGACGGGCACTACTTTGTTCCCATTGTATTTCGGGTGTACCCGTGTTTCGGTGTCCCGGATTTTATCGACCGTTTCCATGCCTTCGACGACTTTCCCGAACACCGCGTAAGCGGCGCCGCCTCGAGGCACGTCCAGCGTGGCGTTGTCGACGACATTAATGAAAAACTGGGACGTCGCAGAGTCTGGGGCGCTGGTGCGAGCCATCGCAATGGTGCCTCGCTTGTTCTTAAGTCCGTTTTTCCACTCATTCTTGATGGGAGGCATCAATCCTTTGGTTTTCTTATCCATCTCGGCATCCATACCGCCACCCTGGATCATGAAAGTGGGAATGACCCTGTGAAAGATCGTCCCTTCGTAGTATCCGGATTCGGCATACTTGAGGAAGTTATGGGTGGAAATGGGTGCTTTTTCCGCGTCCAGCTCCAACACGATGTCCCCAAGCGTCGTTTTCATGGTGACCTTCGGGTTCTCGGCTGCCACCTGCAGGCTCGAAGCCAGCAAGGCACTCAACAGGCAAACGCCCGACCAACTATTTAATGCAAATTTTGGAAATTTCACGCGCACAAACTAGATCAGACCCGCCATCGGATCAAGTCCCGATCAAAGGCAGAATCCCGATAGTATCGGGATCCCGGCGCGAACCTCATGGCATTCGGTCATCTATTAAATCGTTCACATTGGTAGAGCGTGTCGTCCCGACGCGCAATCCTCGTGGTATTCGAGTTTTATTTGATCGTTCACATGGGAAGCCAGGAAGTATTCGCCCCCCCTGCTGCCAGCACAAACAAACATGGAGGGACTTGTTCCACCAAGTCCCACACTTTCTCCTTAAAGTGTCCTTAACCAAAGGAAATGGAACGTGGTAAGCCCTTGGGTCATCGAAAACAGACAGTATATTCAGAGCGTAAGT
>JAQCFT010000043.1 GCA_027619545.1 Verrucomicrobiota bacterium
GAACCAGTGCATGAACCCTCCCTTCCACTGAGGGGCCCTATCGACATTGTCGGCGCGGGTGATTCGGTCACGGCCAACCTATGCGCTGCATTGGCATCAGGCGCCACTCAACAGGAAGCCATGCGACTTGCCATGCGGGCGGCGTCCTGCGTCATCCACCAATTGGGAACCACCGGTACCGCCACGTGTCAGGATTTGCTGAGCCTCAAATAGAAGTGAGCGTGGAGCCAATGAGTGACGAAAGTTTTGGATCCCATCCCAGTTTTGATTTTCCTTCAACGAACAAGAGATTACAACGCATCCTCTTCTTCGCCTTCATCACACGCATCCAGAAAATGGTTTTCCAGAAAAGCACTCAATCTGGCTGACTGATCAAACAGCTCGTCCTTCGCCTGATTGATGCTTTCATCGGCGGTTAAATCCCAGGGTTGTGAAAGGATTTCTTCCGTGCGGAGAAACAAAGGCACATCCTCATCGTTGTTGCCCAGTTTGTTGAGTATGGCCTTGACTGCCTGCAAATGTTCAATGGCTTGTTGAATGGTGTAATAGCATTCGGTCTGGTCAATTTCCTGATTAACGAAACGTTGAATGAGGCGACAGTCGAAAGACGCGCACATGCTGGGTCGATTGTCATAGATCCGGCAGTGGTTTTTGTCTTTCAGACAGGCGCAAGGTTGAACCAGGTAAGACTGCTGGTCGTGTTCCTCGAGTTCAACCCCCATGTCGCAAAGCGATTTACGCTCTTTGTCTCCCTGCAACTGGACATCCACAAACAGCACCCCGGAACAGCAAAGTCCGCATTCGGCACATATTTTCCGTATGTTCTCAGTAAGATCAGGTGTCGCCATACGAACGAAGCCCTATTCGTTGAATACTGGCTCCAGAAGCGGATTCCCATCCACATCAGTGTCCACTTCCTCTACCGTGATGGCATGACGGTCAAACACCGAACCTTCATTCAGCGAAAGTTGGGCGAGGGCCTTGTTGTATTCTGCCAATGCATTGATCTCATTGGAGCGGGCGGCTGTCAGATCACGCTGTAACTGCAGCACGATGAAGCTGGTACTCTTGCCCACCTCAAGCTTCTTCTGCTCGGCATCCAAAGCTGCTTCGGCAAATTCCCGTTCCTGGCGGGTTGCTTCGACACGCTGAATGTTGATCTTGGTCAAGGAAACCGCATTTTCAATATCCACCATGATTTGCTGCTCCATGCGCTTAAAATTCAGCTTGAGCTGTTCAGCCTGGGCCTTGGCAGTCTTGAGGCTGTAACGCTCCTGGCGACGGGTCAATGGCATGCTTAATTCAGCCCCGACAGACCAAACAGGATTGTCCCGCCCTGTGAATTGATCAAAAAGATCTCCATAACTTCCGTCTCGGGCCTGGGCGGAATACCCGATGCTGCCGATCAAATCCAACTGAGGAAAAAGCTGATTGCGCCTGAACTTGACCAGGATGCCCTGATTTTCCAATCCTTTGCGACGTTCCGCCAAATCGGGACGATTGTTCATCCCTTTGTGCCAACTGTCCTGTAAATCCGTCACGACCGGGACGGCACGCAGGCCCTCCGTAGGTTGGATGGTTACATTCATCCATGCCGTGTATTCGTCACTCAACAAGTTCTTGAGATCGTTTTGACGCACCACCAGGGTTCGATTGGCACCGAGCAGATCCGCGCGCCTGGCGGCGACCTGGGATTCAGCCTGTTTCTCGTCCAGGGGAGCCATGGTGCCAATTTCAACACGCTTCTTGTTTTCAGACAGAAGCCGTTCGGCCAGTTGCACTGCCTTCTCCTGCACTTTGACATTTTCCTGAGCAAAGATCAGGTCGTAGTAGGCCAGTTCCACCTGGGTCAGGGTGTTCATGATCTGCCATTGCAACAAAAAATCTGACTGGGTCAACTGGTTCTTGGCCAACTTGATGTTCAGACGGGAACCATCGATCCAAAAATTCTTCAACAAGGGTTGGCGCAATTGAGAAAACGCTGCATTCCCTGAAAACTGATTGAAGGTAAAACCTGAATTGTTCACCTCGGTTTCAGACACCGAGGTCTGAAAGGAATACTGGGTGCCGGTTGGCAACAGCCCGGAAATACCGGTGCTGTAATTGTCCGTATCACTCGATGAACCGGGAATGGTACCGATGGTGGGATCGAATCGTCCGGGTTCCTGCCGATGAAACTGACGATAACTGAAAAAGAAATTCGGATCGTATGCCCCCTCTGAAACCTTCAGGTCATACAACGATAATTCAGGGTTCACCCGCTCAATCTGCACGGTCAAATTGTCTTGAAGGGCTATTTCAAAACAATCCTCCAATGAAAGTGAACGGGATTCCTGTTGTGCACTTAAACTGGCTTGCTGAGCAAAGGTAAACGGGATGGCCAACAAGGTGGCCGTCCAAAAGGGTATCGTCTTCATTATGAAAAGTTTCTTCATTCCGGTTTTATTCACTGGATATTTCAAAGGGGTAGTATGCATCATTGAGGGAGATACTCAACGGTGATCTTCAATGGTATTCCTGAATGGGCTTGACCGAGTATCCGTTTTTCTTCAAAGCCGCGATGGCGGCGGTGGCAGCTCGGGCGCTGCTCAATGTGGTCATGATCGGAACCCTGCAATATACAGCGGTCGTTCGGATCTTGACCTCGTCCGCTCTGGGAGCCTGGCCGGAGGGTGTGTTGATCACCAGATCAATTTCACCATTCTTCAATAAATCAACTGTATTGGGACGTCCCTCGCTCAATTTTTTGATCTCCCTCACCTTCAACCCTGCCTGAGTCAGCACTTTCGACGTTCCTTCTGTGCAGATCAGCTCGAATCCCAATTCAGCCAGCTCTTTGGCAATATCCACGATCTTCTCCTTGTCCGACTGATTCACACTGATGAAGACACGCCCTTCCAACGGCAGCGGCGCATGAGCCGCCATCTGGGACTTTGCATAGGCCGTCCCGAGATCGGCATCCAAGCCCATGACTTCGCCTGTGGATTTCATCTCGGGTGATAACAGAATGTCCTGTCCGAAGAACTTGTTGAACGGGAACACCGATTCTTTGATCGCCCAGTATTTCGGCCAGATCTCTTCGGTGAACCCAAGATCCTTCAGTTTTTCCCCAGCCATCACCTTGGCGGCCAGTTTGGCAAGCGGTACACCGATGGCTTTACTGACAAAAGGAACAGTTCGGGAAGCACGCGGGTTTACTTCCAGCACATAAACGACCTCATCCTTCACTGCATACTGAACATTCATCAACCCTATCACCTTCAACTCCTTCGCCATGGCGTGAGTATATTCGCGAATCGTATCGATCACTTGTTGGCTGAGGGTGTGCGGTGGCAGCACCATGGCGGCGTCACCGCTGTGCACACCAGCGAACTCAATATGTTCGAGCATCCCGCCGACCACGATGGTTCCCTGCGCGGGATCTTCAAACAATCCCACATCAGTGATGCAATCCACATCCACCTCCGTGGCGTCTTCCAGAAATTTGTCCACCAGGACCGGTCGTTCGGGAGAGGCTTCCACCGCGTAACGCATATACTGCCTCAGCTCGGCATCCGAATAAACAATCTGCATGGCCCGCCCGCCCAAAACAAAACTAGGACGTACCAGCACGGGATACCCAAGCTCCTTGGAGGCTTCCAAAGCTTCTTCTTCGTTGACAGCCAACCCGTTGGATGGTTGCGGGATGTTCAATTTATGCAGCATCGCCGCAAAAAGTTTTCGATCCTCGGCGGTTTCAATGCTGTCCGGAGAGGTTCCGATGATGTTGACCCCGTTTTCACGCAAACCAATGGCAAGATTCAAAGGCGTTTGACCTCCAAATTGCACGATCGCCCCCCAGCATTTCTCACGATGATAGATGTGCAGCACATCTTCCAGAGTCAAAGGCTCGAAGAAAAGTTTATCACTCGTATCGTAGTCCGTTGAAACGGTTTCCGGGTTCGAGTTCACCATAATGGTCTCAAAACCGGCCTCCTTGAGCGCAAAGGAGGCATGCACACAGCAATAATCGAACTCAATTCCCTGCCCGATACGATTGGGTCCTCCACCAAGAATCATGACCTTGCGCGTGTCTGTGTCGACCACCTCATCATCGCCGCGATCATAGGTGGAATAAAAATAGGGCGTGTAAGCCTCAAATTCCGCGGCACAGGTATCAACCAGGCGATAACTGGGTATCAGTCCGTTCTGATGGCGGTATTCACGAATTTCCTGCTCCGTTTTTCCGGTCAGGTTGGCAATTTGTTTGTCCGAGAATCCGTATGATTTGGCTTTGGCGATTAATTCTAAATTCATGTCTTCCTGAAGTCACCCTTTTGGAAGGTTAGTTAAAACGAGCAACGCACCGAAAGCAAGTACAGGCCGAAAAAGTCTTTAAAAAAGAAATCTCAACCACCCTCCCCACCCAAAACGCGCAAACAAAATCTGGAAAGCCCCCATCAAATCACTTGCCGCTCGGAACCACCTATCAATCCAGAAATTGAGAAAAAGGTCAGGCGATCGGTTCGCCTGACCTTTGAGCGTGCTGTTTTCAGCAAATGATCAACGTCCGTTCCTGCGATTTTGTCCCCTCTCCTGGCCGTTTCCTTTTCCTCCCCTTTGGGGGATGGCTTGTGAAGATTCACATCCACCATTGCATCCGCCTATCTGATTCCTGCCGCCCTGCCCCCGACCCTGCTGCACCCCGCGCTCACATTCACCGGCACAAGCGGCATCCGTGCCTGTTTTTCCTTGCCCCCCTCGTTCAGCAGGGGTGAATACGATCGCATCATATACCTCTTGTCCAATGAATTGCGGTTCGTATACATCACCAGCCCGAAGGATCAGATTATGGAAAGCCCGCAGGTGATTGCGCGAACCGCGCATCAAGTTTCCATAAACTGCCGCAACATCCTCATGTGTCGTACGATCCATGGCATCCATCAGATCCCGAATGTCCAGTTCCTCAATCAGAGCACCCATTTTGCAGGCATCCAGAGCGGAAGTGCCACCTTTGGCGACGATTTCCTTATACAGAGTTGCCAGTTCCACGTTTTGGAAGACACCCACTTCGTCCTTCGTCACCGGATCAACCAAACCATATCGATCCAACAATCCCTTCAATGATTCCATGTGGCGTTGTTCTGATGAGGCAATATTGCCAAAAGCCTGAATGTTCCATCTATCTTGAAGCGTCAGATAGACATCACGCGCCAACTTTTCTTCCTCGCGCATATAAACAAGATCTTCCGATTCCTTC
This sequence comes from Verrucomicrobiota bacterium, assembly GCA_027619545.1. Taxonomy (GTDB): domain Bacteria; phylum Verrucomicrobiota; class Verrucomicrobiia; order Limisphaerales; family AAA164-E04; genus AAA164-E04. The sequence continues at coordinate 5,240 of JAQCFT010000043.1, forward strand.
ATTGTCAAAGCAGCTGAAGGTGCTGTCATTGGATGAGTTTGCCTTGCTCCCCGGTTGCCGCCTCTCTGTTTTCCCCACCCCTGTGCTTCCAGAGTGTTTCCAATGATTACCAGACCGATTACTAAAGCGATGGCTTGCGTTTTGTTTGTTTTCATAATTTTCCTTTCTTAGATGTTTCAACGACTTTGTTGTTCTTCGGAAATCCTTTCTGCCCTTCCAATGAACTAGACGCCCCACAAGTAAAGGGTTTGTTTGGAAACGGATGTTTTTTGTAAAGGATTCGTAAATGTCATCGACCAACCCAGAATTTTTAAGAAAGATGCTCCCAAAGCCAAAAAGCAAATAACACCGGCACCGAATCATACTGCCAGAAATGGCCCCACAGCCCATGCCGCCAACAGACAACAAAAACACGCTGACACGTCTGTTAATCATAGATGATGACGTCAAATTTTGCCGCTTGATCTCAGACTACCTGGCCCCTATGGGTTACTCGGTTGAAAGCGTCCATACAGGCCCGGAAGGCGTGGACCAGGCCATCTCAGGGGACTACCGGGCCATCATTCTGGATGTCATGTTGCCGGGCATGGATGGATTTGAGGTACTGAAACATATCAGGCAGCAATCGTCCGTCCCGGTTCTGATGCTCACGGCAAGAGGCGACGAAATGGACCGAATCGTCGGTCTCGAAATCGGCGCCGACGACTACCTTCCAAAAACGTTTTCCACCCGTGAACTGCTTGCCAGGCTGCGGGCTGTCATTCGACGATCACAATCATCTCCCGAAACAAACCAGGAATCAGGAGAAAGCGAAATCGTGATCGGCCCCATTAGGATAAATTCCGGAGCCCGACTGGCTTGGTTGTCGGATCAAGCACTCACTTTGACCCCCGTGGAATTTGATCTGCTTCATTCCCTCGCACAGGCGAAGGGACGGGTCAAATCAAGGGAACAACTCCTGGATGAAATTGCCCAGCGTGACTACGAGATTTTCGATCGATCCATTGATGTTCACATCTCCGCCCTGCGTAAAAAGCTCAACGACGACCCCAAGCATCCGATCTTCATTAAGACGGTCCGTAGCGCAGGTTACATGATGCTGAGACCTTCCTGATCCCATGATTTCCAACATACCCATAAAGTTCCCTTTATATATCAAAATCCTGCTGTGGTTCTTCCTGAACCTGCTGGTGCTGGGGCTGGCATTCTACGCTTTCCTGACCATGCACATGAATTTGGGATGGGACGCCCTTTTGATGGGCCGTGTTGGAGAGCGTCTCAGGGCTGTTGGAGAGGTGATTTCTCGAGAGTTGACTGAATCAACACAGGAGGAATGGAATCCGGTTCTCGACCGATTCAGCAATGCGTACCAGGTCACCTTCAGACTGTTCTCCCATGACGGCAATCAGATGGCAGGTCCCCCGGTGGATCTTCCGCCAACAGTCATGCAAAAGTTCAGCGAACGATTCACCGGTCCCGGGCGGGGTATAGGAGGGCTACGTTTGGCAGAGAGCCGTCCCCAGTCAGTCGATGCTTCCGGTTTCCGTCCTGAAACCAGATTTCTACTCAAAACAAAAAAACCCACTCGCTACTGGACGGGCATGGACATCGCATCACCCAAACCGGGCTTTGGTCCGAGAAAAACAACCCTCCTGATTGAAGCAAAGGCCATACACGGAAACGGTCTCTTTTTGGACCTGCGCCATTTGGGAATGATCGTGCTGGCGGCCGTGATGTTGTCAGCTCTTGTTTGGCTGCCATTCGTCACGACCCTGACCCGGTCCCTCAAACATCTCACCCGGATCACGGAACGCATTGCCGAGGGAGACTTCCAGGCAAGGACAAGCACACCAAAACGTCACGATGAAATTGGACGCCTGAGCCACGCCGTTAACCAAATGGCACACCGACTGGATGGTTATGTCACCGCCCAGAAACGTTTCCTGAGTGATACAGCCCACGAATTATGCTCACCTCTCGCTCGCATGGAACTGGGATTGAGCATCATCGAGCAACGAACAAAATCAGAAGAGCAAGCATCGTTAAAAGATGTACGTGATGAGGTGGAGGTCATGACAACTCTGGTTAACGATCTGCTTGCCTATTCACGAAGTTCGCTCAGGAGGGAATCCTCAAAACCAAGTCCCATCAAGCTTTGGTCTCTGGTCGAGAAGGTGGCCCGGCAGGAGGTTCCATCAGACTTCGATTTTCAGACAGAAATACCGAAAGACATCAAAGTGATTGCCGATGCGCATTTATTGGAAAGATCTTTAGCCAACATTCTACGCAATGCGGTGCGGTATGCAGGAGAAGACGGTCCCATTAAGATCAGGGCCATCCCACTGGATAAAATCATTCAAATAAGCATTTCAGACCAAGGCCCGGGAGTTCCCGCCGAATCTCTCGAACACCTTTTCGACCCCTTCTATCGTCCGGCCGCCGCTCGGGAAAGATCCAGTGGCGGAGCGGGTTTGGGATTATCGATCGTAAAAACCGGCATCGAAGCATGCGCCGGATCCGTCACCTGCGCCAACCTCAAGCCTCGCGGCTTCGAGGTGCGAGTAGAACTCCCTGTCTATGATGGTGATGAAGCTACACCACCATTAGCATGACCAGATAAGTTCGTTGTTCTGCGCATCAATGCGAATGGTGGAACCCGGTTTGATCTTTCCCTCCAGCAGCTGCATGGCCAACGGATCCAGAATACGTTCCTGAATGGCCCGTTTCAGGGGACGAGCGCCAAATTGAGGGTCAAACCCTTCGCGTCCAAGCCATCGCTTCGCTTCGTTTGTCAGTTCCAGGGTGAGTTTTTGTGCGTCCAGTCTTTTGGACAGGATCTGGAGTTGAAAATCAACAATGATTGCCAGATCTTCCTCGCTCAAACTGTGGAAAACAATGGTGTCATCCAAACGATTGAGAAATTCGGGCCGGAAATGTCGTTTCATCTCTTCCTGAATCCGCAGTTCCAGTTTGGCAACCGCTTGCGCGTTCTCTCGGTCGCCTTGAGCATAGAATTCCTGAATCAATGGTGACCCGATGTTGCTCGTCAATATGATCACCGTATTCTTGAAATCCACCTGCCGGCCCTGGCCGTCCGTCAATCGCCCGTCATCGAGCACCTGCAAAAGGATATTGAAAACATCCGGATGTGCCTTCTCTATTTCATCAAACAACACAACCGAGTAAGGCCTCCGACGTACCGTCTCCGTTAATTGTCCCCCTTCTTCAAATCCCACGTATCCAGGAGGAGCTCCAATCAGGCGGGCCACGGCATGCTTCTCCATGTATTCGGTCATGTCAATGCGGACCATGGATTGCTCGTCGTCAAACAAAAACTCCGCCAGCGCACGAGCCATTTCTGTTTTTCCCACACCAGTCGGCCCGAGAAAAATGAAAGAACCGACGGGACGATTGGGGTCCTGCAATCCACTCCGGGCTCTTCTCACCGCATTGGAAACGGCCTTCACCGCTTCCTCCTGCCCGACGACGCGTTGGTGCAGACGCGATTCCATGTGAACCAGTTTTTCACGCTCGGATTCGAGCATTTTGCTGACTGGGACACCCGTCCAGGAAGCCACAACCTGTGCGATGTCTTCGTCGGTAACTTCTTCGTTCAGAATCTTGCTGTGATCATGCTGTTCTTTGAGTGCTTGTTCCGCTTTGCTCAACTGATCTTCGAGCTTGGGGATCAGGCCGTATTTGATTTGAGCGGCCTCGTCAAGATCTCCTTCGCGTTCCGCTTTTTCCATGGCCAAACGGGCTTCTTCCAGTTGGCTGTTGATCAAGCTGGCGGCGTTGATGGCGGCTTTCTCATTCTGCCATTGGGCTTTGAGTTCGGAAGCGGATTCTTTCAGGTTGGCCAGTTCTTGTTCAATCTTTGCAAGTCGATCGATGGACGCTTGGTCTTTTTCCTTCTTCAGAGCTGTCTGTTCAATCTCCAATTGCATGATCTGGCGCTCAAGCTGATCGATTTCGGTCGGCATGGAATCCAGTTCAATGCGGAGTCTGGATGCCGCTTCATCCATCAGGTCAACCGCCTTGTCCGGCAGGAACCGATCGGAGATATAACGGTCGGACAGGGTCGCTGCAGCCACGAGTGCCGCATCCTGAATACGAATGCCGTGATGGTTTTCATACCGTTCCTTCAATCCCCGCAAAATGGCAATGGTCGCTTCAACCGTGGGTTCCTGAACGGAAACAGGTTGAAATCGCCTTTCAAGCGCCGGGTCTTTCTCAATGTATTTACGGTATTCATCCAGGGTTGTTGCACCGATACACCGCAGTTCTCCACGTGCCAACTGGGGTTTCAACATGTTGGCGGCATCGGCCGATCCTTCGGTTTTGCCCGCACCAACGATGGTATGAAGTTCATCGATGAACAATATGATTTTGCCGTCACTGGAGGTCACTTCCTTTAGAAATGCCTTCAACCGGTCCTCAAATTCTCCACGGTATTTGGCTCCGGCAATCATCGCCCCGATGTCCATGGACACCAGCTTCTTGTTCTTGAGTGATTCGGGGACATCCCCACTGATAATACGGCGAGCCAGGCCTTCCACTATGGCTGTCTTACCGACCCCGGGCTCACCGATCAGGACCGGATTGTTCTTGGTGCGTCTCGAAAGCACCTGCATCACACGACGGATCTCTTCGTCGCGACCGATCACCGGATCGATCTTTCCGGCGCGCGCCAAAGCGGTCAAATCCTTGCCATACTTCTCAAGGGCCTTGTATTTGTCCTCGGGATTCTGATCCGTCACACGCTGGTTTCCCCGCAAATCCACCAGGGCCTTCATTACGGGATCCCGCTGAATACCCCTTTGCTTGAAATGCTCCTTTAGAGAGGATCCAGACTCCTGAACGATACCAAGCAACAAATGTTCGGTACTGGTGTATTCATCTTTCAACTGCCTCGTTTCAGCCTCGGCCTTGTCAAACGCTTTGCGAAGGGCCTGGCTCAGGTAAACATCCGAAGTCCCCTGCACCCTGGCCCTGCGTCCCAGCGCCTGCTCCAGATGCTGCCTCAACGAAGAGGGGGACTCACCCAGCTTCGTCAGCACGGAAAGCACCAGACTGTCCTCCTGATTCAGCAGCGCCAGAAGCAAATGCTCGCAATCAATCTCTTGATGCCCGCGGTCCTTAGCCAGTGACTGCATGTTCTGGACAGCTTCCTGCGCCTTAATGGTATATTTATCCAATTGCATGTTCGATCTCGCTGATTACGGTGATCATTCTGTCATGGAGAAAGTTGATGTTTACCCTGATCTTTCCCCGACTGAAACATATGCCTGAATGTGAAACGGTCAAAGGTCTTTTTAGAAGTTTTGGCATTTGAGTTTGATGGATCCCGATGGCACACTGACCGGGCTTTTTGGATGGCAGCACAAGAGAAGCCATTGAAGTTGCATGAATCACCTATACCTGATTGAAGATCTCGGACTGATGCTGGTGGCGGCCAGTTTTATGATGCTGATCACAAAGCGTCTTAAAACACCCGCCGTGGTCAACTATCTCCTGGCAGGGTTGTTGATCGGCCCGGGATTTGGGTTGATTCATGAAACGGAACACCTCGATTTCCTTTCGGAAACGGGCGTGATCCTGCTCCTGTTCCTGGTCGGCATCGAGCTCAATATCCGACACTTCAAAGCCGCCGGAAAGGAGGTACTATGGACCGGATCCATCCAGATGGTTTCAACCTTCCTGTTCATTTACAGTGTCATTTTCCTGCTGGGGTACGCCAACCAGACCGCCTGGATTCTGGGGCTCACTTTCATGTTCAGCAGCACGGTGGTCGTGGTCAAATTATTGCAGGAACATCGCGAATCAAAAGCTTTTCACGGCCGCATCGCGATCGGAATACTGCTGCTCCAGGATGTGGCAGCATTGGCGGCAATCACATGGGTTTCAAGCATGAGTCCGTCGGGAGAAGGATCTGGCGGCTCGAGCTGGCTGATTTTGACCAAAGCCGTCACAGGTATGGGGACGTTGATCCTGACAGCCTGGCTGGCCTCAAAGTTCCTGATCAATCCGGCACTAAACTGGTCGCTCCCCATTCCCGGCATGATGTTCATCTGGAGTCTGGCATGGTGCTTTCTCTTGGTGTCCCTCGCCCACGTTTTCGGGTTGTCACATGAAATAGGAGCCTTCCTGGCCGGACTCAGCCTGGCCCAATCCCAATACAACATGGAGCTGAAGCGAAGAGTGCACCCTCTGATGAACTTTTTCGTCGTGATCTTCTTTGTGCTGCTGGGCGCAAAGATAAAATTGGATCTGAGTGTGACCATGTGGGTTCACGTTTTCATGCTGTCGGTCCTGGTCATGATTTTAAAATTTGCCGTGGTTGGCGGTACGCTCTGGGCAATGGGCAGACGAAGCGAAGGGACCCTGTTGAGCGGACTGCACCTGGCACAAATCAGTGAATTCTCCCTCATCCTGATTGCCCTTGCAGCCAGACAAGAATTGGTGTCTCCAGAGATTCAAACACTCGTTGCGTGGACTGGTATCATCACTATTGCGGTTTCTTCCTACGCCATCCTTTTTCGAAAGCAGCTCTTGCGCTGGTTGCGTCACAGCAAGAGCTGCAGCCAGTATTTTGAATGGAAACAACGAGATGACGAACCCAGGGAGGAAAGCCCTATGGAATCGTCGGCGATTCTGGTCATCGGCATGAATGCCATGGGACGGGACATCGTCACACGACTGGTGGCAAGTGGAGAAAAGGTCACCGCCATCGATTCCGATCCCAACAAGCTGAAAGGGCTTAAATGCCGTACCATTCATGGTAACATCCATGACTGGGACCTGCTGGAGGCGGCTGGGTTTGAGCACGCCACAATGATTGTCTCGGCGTTGCAGATCGAGGAGGCCAACCAACTGCTGGCATTTCGAGCCCAGCAAGCAACCATTCCCTGTTGTGTCATGACGCCGGACACACATGCCATCCCTGCCCTGCTGGATCTCGGTGTCAGTTATTTCATGACCCCGTTCGCGGACGGCATCAAGCGTCAACGAGCCGAATTGGTGGAAAGAGGATTGTTGAAATCATGACGGAACTACTCTTACTGCTGATCATCGCCGGAACCGGTTTGGGCGTTGCCCGCAAACTGAAAATGCCGGCCATTCCGTTCTGGATCCTCGGAGGATTGATCGCCGGACAGTTCACCTCTTCTATCGAGACCTCCCTGCTGGAACAAATGCTGGAGATGGGACTGATCTTCCTCGTGTTCGCTTCCGGCATGGAACTCAACCCAAAGCGATTTCAACATCAATGGTCCATCGTTTGGCGCGTAAGCATCCTGCAGTTTGCGGCCTTGGTCTGCATAGGATGGCTGGCCGCCATTGCCATGGGTTTCGGGGCCCGTGAGGCATGCTACCCGGCGGTTGCCATGGGAACCAGTTCCACCCTGCTTGCCATTCGCCTGCTGATCCAAGGAAGAAAAATGTACGAACCTTTCGCCCGGATGGTGATCGGTGTGCTGTTGATTCAGGATCTGCTGATGATTCTGATGGTGGTGATACTGGTAAAATCAGATGGCGGCTGGCTGCATGTCTCCAAAGGACTGTTTGCGGGATCCTGTCTTGGAGGTCTGGCATGGGGAATCCGTCAACGATTTTGGACTTTTTTCCTCAAGAAATTTGATTCAGACGAGGAATCGTTTCTTTTGATCCTGCTTTCCACCATGTTCCTCTTTGTCAGTGCGGCCCATTATCTGGATCTTCCTTTGATTGCGGGAGCTTTCTTTGGGGGATTAAGTCTGAGCTCTTTCCCTGTCCAGGGGCTGGCCAAAGGGGTGATGACTTCCTTGTCAGACTTCTTTTTCGCACTTTTCTTTACCGCACTTGGTCATTACGCCGGGATTCCCCTGTCATGGGTATTCTGGGCGCAAGCCGCGGCCTTCGCGCTGCTGGTCATCGTCATCACACCGGCATTGGTTGCCCTGATCGCCGAACGCGCCGGACTCACCGCCCGCCACGCAATCGAAGGCGGCATTTTATTGGCACAAACAAGTGAATTCGCATTGGTTCTGGGTTTGGCTGGGCATTTGTCGGATAGCGGACTACCAGTCGAACGCATCAGCCAAATCGCTTTGATGTCGGTAATGACCATGACCATTACCCCATTGCTGGCAAATGACCGGGTGACGCAATGGTTGCTGAAATTTCATCCCTTTCGCAACCGACATCATATCGAGGAAACCTGGAAGGGTCATGTCCTCGTACTGGGTTTTGGCAGTGCAGGCGACTATGTCATCCACCCGTTTCTTGAAACAGGTGATACCGTTGTAGTGGTGGATGAAGATCCCGCTGTCATCGCCAAGCTCCAGTCCAAAGGCAAGGTGGTCGCCATCCGGGGAGACGGAGCGGATCGGGCACTGTTGGATCAACTCCACGCACGTCAGGCAAAACTCATCCTGGCTGCGATGCGGCGCCCTGAAGAAGCCGAAGGTGTCATCCAATTTGTATCCGGATGCACCCCAGTTTTTGCCCGTGTCTTCGAACCCAAAGATGCGGACCGTATCCGACAACTGGGCGGAACACCCATTTTGAATTCAATGGCCAGCGCAGAAGCGTTTCTGGAGTGGTATCAGGCAGTGGGTAAGGAAATGACCGGCCATTGAGCGGATAACTCAGGAAACTGCCGACTTCTAATCACCGTCAGTGGGATCGGAATCGGAAGTTTCATCCGACGAAGGAGCATGTTCTTGAATAAAGTAGCTCAGGTTTTCAAGTTCGATGGCGAGATTAACGTTGTTGACCGTCACTCCCTCGGGAGTCAGGAGCACAATCGGGGCAAAGTTAAGAATCCCGGTGACGCCGTTTTCTATCAACACATTGACGATCGATTGAGCAGCTTCCACCGGCACGCAAAGTATGGCCATACGAACCTGATGCTCAGACAGCACCTTAGGGATTTCATCCATAGGACGCACAGGGATCTCCATGAATTTCCCAAGAGCGACAACCCCGGGGTTGGCATCAAAGGCAGAAACGATCTCAAAGCCCTCCCTTTCAAATCCCTTATATGAAATGAGCGCCTTGCCGAGATTCCCCACACCAATCAGCACGACCGGCTGCAAGGTGTTTGTCCCCAGAACTTCGGCTATCATCTCAGTCAATTGATTGACATCATAACCCAGCCCCCGGGTTCCAAACTGGCCAAAATAGGTCAGATCCTTGCGTAGTTGAGTGGGTTTGACTCCGGCAGCACTGGATAAGGCCTGGCTGGAAACTGTTTCCAACCCATTGGCTTTAAGCCGCATCAGACAACGCATATACACAGACAGCCGATAAACTGCCTGACGCGGAATTTCACCTTTCAATGTTTTTTTCAATCCGACTTACCTTCATTCAGATCCATGCAAACCGCAACATTCAGCCCCATCATTTAATCCTGTCGCATGGAGAAAAACTATCCACAAACCCCTCTGAGAAGAGGCGATTTTATTCCAGAACCAAACCGGACATGTCAAGGAACAAGCACAAAGAAAAATCCAGCTCATATCCTGAACTTGTCAAACCTCTCCTACTTGGGTCCACTTCATTCACCCAACTCCGCGCAAAGAACCAGCCATCGATGAGAGCGAATCATGACCCTCTCAAAATAAATGTTGGATCGGCGACTTTTCTATTGCATTAGACGCCTCAACGCCTATTTTAGCGGACTGGTTAACTCGAAGGAGAAGAGCACATTGAACACGGATTTAGTAAAAATAGCATTGGACAAGGTCACCAACCCGAACATCCTGGTGAACCTGGTGTCACGACGCGTGCGGCAACTCAGTTCCGGAGGAGGCGGAATGAGCCGCCCTCTGATCGACTCGGCCAAGCCGCTTGGCACAGCCGATACCGCGCTGGAAGAAATCGTTCAGGATAAGATTTCTTACGAAAGGCTCAAGGAAGAAGAAATGCAGTAATGCAGCTTCTCCATTGAAGGGGCTGCCCGGCAAGCATTCGGAACAAGCCCATACCATACTTTCAAGCCGGAAGCTCACTTCCGGTTTTTTTGTCCCATCACCCATGGCCAAGAAAAACAACTCAAACGAAATCGCAAGTAATCCCAAGGCTCGACGGGATTACCATATCCTGGAGTTGTTCGAAGCCGGCATCGTGCTGCACGGCACCGAGGTTAAATCCTTGAGAGCAGGCAAAGGGGTCATTCGAGATGCCTATGTGCGCGTGGAAAACATGGAAGTCTGGCTCTACAACGCCCACATAGAAGAATACGCCTTCGGCAACTGGATCAACCATGATCCCAAAGCCCGTCGTAAGTTACTCCTCAACAAATCCGAAATCCGCAAACTTTTCGGACTGGGCGACATCAAGGGCAACGCCATCTTTCCCCTCTCCCTTTTCTGGAAGAATGGCAAGGTCAAAGTCAAGCTCGCCATCGGCAGAGGCAAAGTGCAGCATGACAAACGCGAAGACCTCAAACGACGCGACTCAGACCGCGAACTCAAACGCGCCATGATGCAACAGTTCAAAGGGAAGTGACCTGCTGTGCCGGGCAGGTAGGCGACTGCGGGATGCCTGGCGCGTCCCTTGTGGCGTTCAAAAGTCCATCCATTTCCGTTTGGGAAGCCAGCGATACTCAACAACCAATCCTTTAGACAACCAACTCCAAAGGGAACTGTCGCTCGGTGGCATCAGGCTTTCCATTGAATGACATGCCTGTTCAAGTAAAGCCACGAGTTGCGGGCCGAGATCCAGATTCGTCGGGACTCTACCTGACCTCACCCCAACCCGAATTGTGTTACCCATGTTCTGAACCTAAAGTGTTACCTATGTCTTGAACTCACCACTCACCCCCAATTCACCATTCACCATTCACCATTCACTATTTTAAATTCCAAAGCGCCCGGAGCCAGATCATAGCGCCGCTCCTCACCACCTGGCCAGCGGATCAAAACGCCGCTGGGTTGATGGGTCGAGTGAATTAGCAACTGACGTCCCTGTTTGAATGGCATGCTGGTGTCTTCGCGCATCTCATGACAGGCGCTCATGTTCCCGGATGCGTCGAAGGTTCGAATTTGCGCACCCAGTGCTCCGGGGTTGTGCGCAGGACCGTTCACGATCACTTTCAACCCTGGCTTTCCTCGATGATTGGCATGCAGTTCCCACGCACCTTCCCGACGCTTAACCATTAAATCGTGACGACCATCCAAAGTAACATCGGCAATACGCAGACCATCTACGGAAGCCATCATGTCCACACCCAAAGAAACTGGATTTGCCCGAACCAGACCGCCCGTCCCCTGCCCAAGCAGCACTCCCGCTCGCGGATCAAACAAAGTACCGAATCCGGGTCGGGTCCAAAGTTGATTCTGCACGTAGGCTATGTCGGGCGCGCCATCACCATTGATGTCTCCAACCGATAATTCGGTCACAGCCCCCCACTGCATTGTCTCGGGAAGTTCGACGGGTTCAAACCCTTTGTCACCACGATTGATAAAAGCCATGCTGGAAAACGTGTTTGCTTCAACCACTTTTGACAGTCCCTTGCGGTTGCCCAAGAGCGTGTCCAGGGAAGCTTCGCTGTAGGCCAGGTGGTCACGGATCTGTTGATAGAAAAAGGGAAGGAAATTCCCAATCTCGCCAATCAATCGAAGTGGAGCCAGTGTGCCATCGGAATGATAAACCGTTTCGATCAGGTCGGTGACGTTTGGATTTGAAAACGTTCCATAGATCAATTTGAAAGGCTGTTTCTGAGTGGCCGTCCAAGATGAATTATGCCCAAGATTTCCAGCAACCACATCCAGCATTCCATCCCCGTCCAAATCAACAGTCGTCACCGAAAGCCAATAACCTTGTTGTTCACCGAACCCCCAGGCTTCCGTAACATCAAACAAACTTCCCCGACGATTTTCAAACACTCGTATCGGACTCCAGGCTGATGCCACGATCAATTCAGGATAGCCATCCTGATTCAAATCGCTCCACACCGCATCATGCACCAATCCCAGGGATTCCAACAAGACACCGTTCTTTGTGTCTCGTTGCAAGGTGCTCCCGGAAACGTCGTAGAGCATTGAAGCATGCGCCTGAGGATAATGGCCGGACTTTGCCCCACCGCCTGCAAAAACCGATAATGCTCCACGGCCATTCAATGGCCCCATGGCGAGTGTGGTTGTGGCGTCGGGACTTTGGCCCACGGACGCAAAACCCTTTTGAATTCCGTCGCGAACATGAAGCGTCCCCTCTCCTGCAGCCGGTTTTGCATCATAACTCACCAACCACTTTCCCTTTTGAATTTCCAACAATCCAGTGACGGTCGCGGGTGAAGGAGCCGATTGCCCCATCTCCTTCCAAACCATGTCGGCTGTCCATTCCAGTTGTTTAAGAGGAACACCCCGCTCGCTCCCAGTCATCCATTCCGGTTCCCCATCTTGATCAATATCCGAAAAGGCGAAAGCGCCTCCTCGCGGCTTTGCCTGGAGCGGGAGCAGCGGTTGACGCATCATCGGGTCAGGCAACATGCCGGGAACAAAGATTTCCCCACCCGGATCCCCCACGTACTTGAACATGGGTTCGACCGGATCGGTGTCATCGATGGGTTTCCGGGTGGCGACTTCCGACTGACGGATATCGTAAGCATGATTGACCTGAATCCCCGGAAGGGTCGTGAGGCTTCCGTCTCGCCAATGAACCTGCATTTGCCAATGGCTGCCCCTGGCGGGAACCGCGAATGTCAGTGCAACATCCCCTCCCGAGACATAACGTCCACCAGCGATGATCTCCTGTTGTTGATCAGGCATGGTGGCTGATTGAAGCACCACCCGCGCACCGATTGCCTGGGTATTGGACCCGGCACCAGTCAGATGAACTTTCACACGAGGTGCTGCAGTTTGATTCCTGTAGAGTGAAACAGGCGCATTGAGGTTATTGACCACCAGATCCTGATCACCATCGCCATCCAGATCTCCCGTGGCAAAACCCTGATGCACTCCCGGATGATGGGTTCCCCAAGTTTGGGTCGCTTCTCTGAAGGTGCCATTGCCCTGATTCTCAAATGCAATCAATGGCATATCTAGTTTGGGATAGAGCCGGTAATTCTCCATCAACTCCTTGGCAAAGGCTTTCTTTAAAGCAACCGGATCTTTGAAACGCTCCCAGGAATGCTGTCGTTTGGCAATCTCTTGAACGGCATCCAAATCCTGCACGTCGTGGGGATACCCCGAAGAAACCAACAAATCCGCATCTCCATCCAGATCCACATCCAAGAAAACAGGACACCATGCCCAGTCCGATGCCGGTAGCTCGGCTGCAAATGCGGTTTCGATGAATGAGCCGTCCGCCTGCTGCATCAACAGGGTATTGTGCATGACCTGTGTTCTGGTACCGCTGAAGGACGGTTCTTCAAAAAGTTGATTGAAGGCAGGCTGTTGCCGTTTGCGGAGGTGATGATGCCGGCTGAGCATGTCCACAATGAACAGATCCAGATGCCCGTCCAGATTGACATCCGCAACATCCACCCCCATCGAACTGGAGGATGTCACCGAAAGTTTTTGAGCTCCCAGTTCATCAAAACCTCCCTTGCCATCATTGATCCAAATCCGATCCGGAGTCCAGTAGTCGTTGCAAACGTAAAGGTCGGGAGCGAGATCACCATTCAGATCCCTGAATGTCACACTCAATCCCCAATCACGAGGAATGTCCGTCAACGGCTTGCCTTCCATGCGAAACCTTCCATCCTTCCAGGAGGCTTCAGTGAATGATCCCTTGCCGTCGTTCAGATATAAGTAATCGGGTTCACCGTATTCGTGGAGCTGCCCTTTATGCACCAGCAGGCGATCCTTCAAATCATCGGGTGGAACGATCTTGCCATTGACCCGACGCATGTTGACACGCCCGTAATCACGAATGTCATCAGTACGGTTGTTTGCCACGTATAAATCCAATGAACCATTGCCATCCACATCGGCCAGAGCAATGGAACTCGCCCCCCCTTCGGGCCGGATGCCGGCATTGCCACCAACTGGTTTAAAGTTCCCCTCCCCATGATTCAAAAACACACGGCACCCTCCACCGACCGTGGTCAATAAAAGATCAGGGGATCCATCCGCATTAATGTCGGCAAACACGGCACCTCGAGTTGGGTGTCCGGGAAGCGCCACCGTCGATGGGATGGGCATGCGTTGAAACTTCCAGTTCCCCAGATTCCGGTAAAGATGATTTTCAGAATCCAGACCACAGAAAAAAAGATCGGGCATCGAATCCCCATTCACATCTCCCACTGCCACACCCGCTCCATTGAACAAGACCCGATTGGAAGCGCCGGTCAATTCTCCGAGTGTATTGATAAACGTTATGCCGCTTGGTTCCGGATCGACGCGTTCAAAACCTGTTTCCCCACCGGTCGGGACTTCCAGCTTCTTGCTGGAGACACCAAGCGTTTGCGCTTTTACAGGCAATATTACGACAAGAGCAAACGCAGAGAACAAAGCGTTTAACTGGAAATTGCCTAAGTTGGAGAGCAAGTGGCGTTTCATGGTGCAATTGAAAGAAGTCTGGACTATAGGATGGGTTCACTTTTCATTCGCCTGCTCTCGTTTCAACCGGGCGATGTGGTTGACCAGTGTCGAAATCTGCGAACCGGAAAGAGGTCCACCCTCGGAAGCAGCGAACCCCGGCATCAGTCCGTCCTCTTTACCTTTGGTGATCCATTCCCTCCAATACTCCTTGCTCTCATTTTTGATTTTCTCTGTCAGATCGGGAACCACGCTCGCTCTTTGCTCGGATGCATGGCAAATGCCACAGGCTGATTCGTATAAAGTCATGCCATATTTCTTATGTGTGGGTTTGACATGACATTCGATACAATTGCCTTTGAAAATGGCCCGACGATCGGCCTTGGACTGAGCCAGGTTTCCATTTCGCTCCTCAGGAGTCATGGTGCGATGGACCGGATCTTCGATTTCCACCTTGATGCCAAGCTCGGTTGTTTTATCGAATGTAAGAACTTCCAATGTTTGCTGAAACGCACCTTTTTTGCCTCGGATATTGACTTTGACTTCCAACTCCTCCGTGACACCAGGAACGATAGTCCAAGGCAACTCGGGTGTCATAGGCTCAATACATCCGCAGGAAGTTTTAATTTCGGTGATCAAAACCGGATCTGTTCCCGTATTGGAAAAAGGGAACCGAAGGATCAGTATCCGCGTTTCGTGTGAAGCTTCCAGTTCGGCTACTTCCTTTTCCCATATCAATTCGGCTTTGAGGGAGGGAAACGAGAAAAGGCAAAAGACGGTAAAGAGGACAAATGTGGCACGACTGATCATAAGATTTGCCTTACCAGAAAACAAAAAAACGGGGACGAGTCAAGACTCGCCCCCGTTTGCGATATGAGTAATAGGAAACCTTATCGAGCGATGATGAACTTATTGCCACCTTCGATCACGATGGAAGTCGAAGGAGGAGTCGCACCACTGATAGGAGTGTAAGGACCTGTCACGGTGTCAGCTTCCTGGAGCTCGCTACCCTGCCATTCAATGACGAGGTTGCCTTCGGAAACAGTCACAGCCGTGATCATGGCATCAACAGGCTCAACAACAACATCACCTTCGCTGTCGTCCAGCACGCCTTCAACACCCGAAACGGCAGTTCCGTTGCCGCCAGCTTCGAAAATGGCGAAGATTTCTGCGCCACTCAAGCTACGGTTCCAGATCGCCAGATCATCGATGCTACCCGCCCAAGGGAAGGTGTCTTCACGGAGCTCGGGTTCACCGGCTACATCGGGATTTCCATCTCCATCCAGAGGCAGTTGAACATCGGCACCGATGGCCAGCCAAGGGAATGGAGGATTATTGATGTTGTTGAGGTAGTCCAGGCTGGCAACAGCTTGACCATCCCAGTAGAGGGTGAGGGTACGGCCATTGGCGGTCATTGCCAAGTGGTGCCACGAACCACGCTCGGAATCAGCGATATCCAAGGAAGCGGTTGGCTCGTTCGGACCAACACCGATCACAGCACGAAGACTGGGTGAAAAGGCATCCAAAGGATATG